>CAZPUV010000001.1:0-4624 GCA_964589805.1 uncultured bacterium
GGACCAGGCCCGCCTCCTGGTCGCGCTCCAGGATCTGGATCACATGATCAAGGAAGCGGAGGACGCAAAGACCTCCGCCAAACTCCAGGAAATGGGTTTCCCTCTCGACGGCATCGCGGAAATCAAGAAGGCGCGCGATGAGATCGCCATCGCCATCAAGCCCCAGCTTCTCAACCGGTACCAGCGTGTTTCGAAGAGTTACGACCGCACGGTCGTTCCCGTGGTCGGCGAGCTGTGCACCGGGTGCTTCGCCAAGGTCCCGACCTCGTTCCGTTACGAGAAGAACACGGTCCTGACCTGCGAGAGCTGCGGGCGGATTCTCTACTTTACCTAGACCGCAGGGTGTTTCCGGGCTTCCGGTAGCCACCGGGGCTTGGTTTTCCGCGTCCGCTCTGGTAAAATTATTTTACTCAACACCCGGGTGGTATCTTTTCTTGACCCTTGAACCCGATTCGGCGGGGCACCGGACCCTGCTCCACGGGGGAAGTCGATGGAGTCATCGGTAAGGACGTTCCGGCGCAACCTCGAACCGATCGAGGCGGATCGGAGTGCCGGCGCGTGGAGCGTTGCGGGCCATGTCGATCTCGTCAGCGAGCGTCGCTACCTCGTGAGCTGGATGCCCGTGGACGGGCGGATCGACACCGATGTCCTGGCCTTCCGTTGCGAAGCCGCCTCGGCGATCGCGCCCGGGGCGTGTCTTCCCTGCCTCGACATCGCCACCGACAACGGGCGCGTTGAGATCCTGACACCGTTCGCGGTGCGGCTGGCAGACGCGTCGTGGACCGACGCGGACATCGAGCGCGCGCTCTGCTCGCTCCTCGACACGCTGCACCTCCTCGACGCGCACGCGTTCCATACGGTCCACCTGAACGCGGATCTCGTCGGTATCGACGAGACGAACGCGATGGTGGTGCTTCCGGGCGCATACGCCTTTCCACCGGATCTCGTCGAGGCAACGCGCGGCAACGACGGTGTACGCACGCGTTCCGCCGCGGCGCACATGCAAACCCTCTCATCGGTCGTGGAGCTTCTTGCAGCGGTCGCGTCCGCTCCGGTCGAGAAACGGCTGCGGGCGCTGGGCGCGGCCATCACCACGGGCGCCGTCACGTCGGCCGGAGGCGCGCGCGCGTCGTTCGCCGGTTCGCCCGAGCCGCCGGCACCCCCCCGACATGCGAGGGTTGTTCCCCCGTTCGACGTTCAGTCCGCGCTCCGCGCGATCTCGGAGTCGAAACCGGTGGAAGTGGCCGGCGCGGCCGGGAGCGGCCGCACCGCCTGCCTGGCGCGTCTTGCCGCGGAAATCCGGCGCGCGGGAATGGAACCCCAGTGGATCGACGAATGGGAAGCGGCGCCCGGGTCCCGCCGCCGGGGTTCGGGTCGCGAGGCGGCGCGCGGGTCGGTGTGGATCGTGGATGACGTCGAGGAAAGGCCGCTCCTGCACGCAATGGTGCTCGACCAGATCGCCGACCTGGGCCGCAGGGCCGGCGCGGGGCTCGTGATCGCCACGCGCACGGACGACCGGCCGAGCACGTTCATGGCGCTCCTGCGCTCCCGCAGTCCGCGCGGGGTTTTCAACGTGACGCTGCCGCCGCCCACGCGAGCCGAGCCCCACGAAGCGGCGCTCGAGGCTCTCGATGCGGAGGAACACCAGGTTCTGGAACTCGTCGCCGTGGCGGGCTGCCCGCTGCCGATCGACATCGTCCTCTCCGTCTACCCGGGCACGGATCGAGCGGTCCACCGGCGCATCTTCGCGCTCGCGGGAGCGGAACTGCTCACCATCGAGTCACGACGCCTGGCGAACGGGGCGCTCACGCTGCTGCTCACGGTGCCGGGCGCGACGTTGCGGCGCGCCGTCCGGGACCGCATTCCCGAATCGCGCCGCCGCAATCTGCACCGGACCGTCGCACGAATCGCGGAAGAGCGGGGTTCCTTCGCCCCGATGTTCGTCTACGAGCACCTGATGCGCGCGGGCGAAGAGGCGGATGCCGCCGCGCACGCGGCGACCTTCGTGCGCGAGTCGACGCGACCCCAGCGCGCCCCGTTCCTCGAGAGCATTGTCCGCGACGTCGTGGAAAGCGGGCTCGACCGCGACCTCGCCTACGGCGACCGCCTGTCCCTGCTCGTGCGCATAGGCGACGACCTCCTCGCGCAGGGCAAACAGAAGGAGGCGGAAGCGCTGCTCACACGCGCGCGCGCTATCCGCGCCACCGGAGACGACGTCCGTGCCCACGCGCCGCTCGCCAGCGAGGCGATGCGTCTGCTCGCGGACGCCTGGGCCGCTCGCGGGCAGCTGCGCGAGGCACTCGAACTCATCGAGGACGCGCGCGCCGACATCGCTCCGTACCTCAGCCTCGCCGAACAGGCCCGGCTTCTCAACGACATCGGATGGCTGCAGTATCGCCTGGGTGACTACTCGAGCTGCGTCGATTCGTGCAAGTTCACGATCAACACGCTCAATCCCAACGAGCACCCCATCGTGGTGGCACAGGCGCTCAATCTGATGGGCGTCATTTCGTTCAACACCAGCCGCTACGACGAGGCGATTTCGTATTACGAGCAGAGCGCCTTCCTGCGCGAGCGCGAGAACGACCTCAACGCTCTGGCCGGGTCGCACAACAACCTCGCCCTCGCGTATCAGTCGAAGGGCGAGTACGACAAGGCGCTGGGTTACCTGCACAAGAGCATCGAGATCAAGAAGCGCCAGAACAACGAGGCGGGTATCGCCGGAGGGTATCTCAACCTCGCGCTGCTTCACCTCGAAGTCCACAATTTCGACGAGGCCGAGCGCAAGTGCCGTGACAGTCTGCGCATCAGTTCCGAACTCGGCCTCGCCCAGCTCATCGCGGAGAATCTGAACACGCTCGGAGACATCGTGTTTGCGCGAGGCCAGCTGAACGACGCAGAGCGATACTACCGCGACTCGCTGGAAAACGCGCGGCGTCTGTCCACGGTGAACGAGGAAATGGGTGCGCAGAAGAGGCTGGCGAAGCTGTACATCCGCAAGGGGCGCGACGACGACGCGCGCACCGCAACCGACGAGGCGTCGCGTCTCGCCGGTCAGATCGGTTCCCGCTACGAGCAGGCCCAGACCGAGGAGATCTACGGCGACCTGAGCGCATCGGCGGGCATGCATGGAATCGCGGTGGATCATTTCGAGAAGGCCGCAACCATGTACGCCCAGCTTTCCAAGCTCCGCCTGGCGGCGGCCTGCCTGGCCAAGGCGGGCATCGCACACGCAAGGAACGACAACCCGCTCGACGGAAAGCGCTACCTCGACCGCGCCCAGGACCTGATCAAGTCACAGATCGGGCACGAGATCCCGGAAGAAATCGTGACCCTGCAACAGACGCTGCGTGAGAATCCGCTCCCGATGGCGCTCTCCGGTACCGCGTCGCAGAAGATGATGTACGCGTTCAGCGAGCTCTCGTCGCTGTCCGATTACGCGGATGACAAGGGGGCGTTCTTCAGGCGCATCATCGAGGTGTTCCAGGGGCTGCTGGGCGCGACGGCCTGCACGCTGGCTCTGCGAACCGAGGACGGTTTCATGGGGCTGAATGCCACGGGCGAGGAACAACGCGTCGAGGATCCGATAATGACCGCGGTATTCGGGCGCGCGTTGCAACTGGGCATCGTGGTCCACTGCGGGTCCCCGGAGATCAAGGACATCCTCGCGCGTGGACCCAAACCCGACCCCGCCATCCGTCTCATTATCGTGCCCATGAAATCGATGGGCAAGGAGCTGGGGTGCATGGTCCTCACGGTGCCGCCGGCGGCCGTTCCGCACGCCAAGGAGGAAGTCGACTTCATCTCGTCGGTCGGGCGGTACGTCGCGGGAGGGCTGCGCCTGTGCCTGCATTTCGACGAGCGCACGAGCACCGAACAACGTTTCGAGCGCGACATGGACGATCTGGGGCAGAGTGGTCCGGGCGCCAATCGTTTCCAGACCCTCATCGGGCGCGACGAGTCCATGAAGAAGGTCTTTCGCATCATCGACAAGATCAAGGACATGGACACCGGCATCCTCATCATCGGCGAGAGCGGCACCGGGAAGACCGAAATCGCGCGGAGTATCCACAACACCAGCCCGCGCCGGCGCCACGTGTTCCAGTCCATCCACTGCGCCGAGATTCCCACCAGCCTCCTCGAGAGCGAGCTTTTCGGACACGAACGCGGCGCGTTCACCGGGGCGGTACAGCGGAAGCTGGGAAGATGCGAGATCGCGGACGGCGGCACCGTGTTCCTCGACGACGTGAACGTGATGCCGATGGATACCCAGGCCAAGCTCCTCCATTACCTGGAAACCAAGAGTTTCATGCGCCTCGGAGGCACCCAGAAGATCTCGACGGACGTGCGCCTGATCGCGGCAAGCAACGAAGATCTCGAACGCCTGGTGAAGGAGAGCCGGTTCCGCGAGGACCTCTACTACCGGCTCAAGGTCATCCAGATCGAGCTGCCACCCCTCCGGGACCGCCAGGACGACATGATCCTGATCGCCCAGGAGTTCATCAAGAAGCGCTGCAATGCGCAGGGGAAGCAGCTAAAACGCCTCTCGTCGGAAACCATCAAACTCTTTCAGAAGTACCGGTGGCCCGGAAACGTACGCGAGCTGCAGAACATACTCGAACAA
>CAZPUV010000001.1:4634-17143 GCA_964589805.1 uncultured bacterium
CCTGTGCGACGATGACATCGTCGAGCCGTCGTCGCTGCCCGAGGACTTCCTCCGCCGCGCGGCCGGCGGCGGCAAGACACGCTGGCTGTCCCTGGAGCAGCTCGCGCGCCAGATGGTGGAGAGCAGCGCCTATTCGGAGTCGAATCCGCTCATGCCGCAGGTGGAAGCGCTGCTGGCGAGCAAGATGGCCGAACACACGGACAACAAGAGCAAGGCCGCCGGGCTCCTCGGTATCACCAAGCCGACGCTGTATTCCAGACTGCGCGGATACGAACGCTTCAAGTAGGAACGGGAATCCATGGCCAAGACCATAGCGCGCGACGAGCTGGCCGCCTATCTGGACAGCTACCTGCGCATCGCCGAGATTGCGGACGCGTCCCCGAACGGATTGCAGGTCCAGGGGGCGAGCAAGGTCACGCGCATTGCGTACGCCGTGGACGCGTCGCTGCAGACCATCAAGGCCGCGACACGCGCGGATGCGGACGTGCTGATCGTCCACCACGGCCTGTGGTGGGGGCGACACGAACAGATCGTCGGGAACCTCCACCGCCGGATCTCGGCGCTCATCAAGAACGATCTCTCGCTCTACGCCGTGCACCTCCCGCTCGACTGCCATCCCGAGGTCGGCAACAACGTCGAACTCGCGCGCATCCTGGGCGTCAAGATCGAGCGTTCCTTCGCGGAGTATCGCGGCGTCGAGATCGGTGTGATCGGTGCGCTCGCACGAGCCCAGAAGCGTGACGCGTTCGCGGCTGCCGTCGGCAAGCATCTCGACGCTGAAGCATCCGTGCTCGCCTTCGGGCCGGAGAACGTGAAACGGATCGGCATCGTCTCCGGCGCCGGCGCGGCGTGTGCGGAGGAAGCGGCCCGTGCGGGCTGCGACACCCTGCTCACCGGCGAGTCATCGCACACGGCCTTCCACCCCGCCCGGGAGGCCGGTATCAACATCGTCTTCGCGGGTCACTACGCCACCGAAACCGTGGGACTCAAGGCACTCCAGAAACACCTGAGCGCGCGCTTCGAGATCCCGGGCACCTTCGTGTCCGCGCCCACAGGGTTGTAGACGCGCATCGGGCGGGGTCATGAAGTTTCCCGGAGTCGTCGTATTCTTCATTCTGTTCGGCCTGTTTCTCGCGTCGATCGGCGCACGCGTCGCGACCACGAGCCGCACGGACTCCCCCTACTTCACCGGCGTGTCGGCCATGAACTACCGGCACGCCGACGGTGTTGCCAACGGCCTGTCGCCGCGCGCTCACCACACCAAGGCGAATCATCCGGACGGATATACGCCTGCCCGCATCGCGGCGCCCGGATCCGAGTACGCGGCGGGATGGGTAATACGCGTTGCACGCTTCTTCGGCGAATCCGACCCGCGGACCGTCACGCGGCGCTTCGTGGTTTTCCTGTCGGCGCTGTGCGTGTTCTTCGTGTACGGGGTGGTGCGGCGGCTGTGGGACTGCCAGGCGGCAGGGCTGCTGTCGGCCGGACTGGTGGCGTTCCTGCCCCCGCTGGTCGCGCTGACCAACGGGCGCACATTCACGCACGAAATCGTGGCCGCCCCGGTGCTGGGCCTCCACGCGCTGCTCGTTCTGCGCGCGCTGGCCGCGAGATCCCGGGTGGCGATCATCACGGCGGCCACCCTCGCCGCACTCGCCGCTTACCTCCTGCTGGCGGTGTGGGAGGCGGCCGCGCTCGTGCTCGGTCTGTGGGTGATCATGAATTTGCTGTGGCGCCCCCTGCCGCGAAGCGTGCGCGTCGCGTTGGTCACCGCCCACGTTGCCGCAGCGGCGGTCGCAGTGGCAACGCTTCCCCACCTCACCTCGGGCGAGGCATTCCCGGTTCTCACCTACGCCGCAACCCGGCTGCGCTTTCTACTCGATAAGCCCGCGACGATGTCGATGCTCTCGGAGTGGATGCGGCACGTGTGGTCGCTCGATCATGCGCCGCTCACGCCCCAGGCGGCCATCCAGCTCTTCATCCCGCTCGTTCTGCTCATGACGGCCACCGCCATCAACCCGGAGTGTCGCGCACGCCGGGGGACGTTCGTCGTGTCGGCGGCCGTCGCTCTTGCCGCCGCGGCGGTGGCACTCCTCGACCGCGCCGCCCTGCCCATCGCCGCCATCGCGATGATTCCGATGGCGACCGGTTGCGCGCGCTCGCTGGGACGCGACCTCAGGGTGCGGCTTCCCATCGTCATCCTCGGCGCGTACTGCGCGTTTGCCGGGGTTGCGTTCCGGGAGAAGGGGCCGGATATCGCGTTCCAGATCACCAGAACGCTCGACGTCGCCTACCGCGACCCGGACGCTTTCCTGTGGATCAGCCTCGAGAACACCGACCGCGAACTGGTACGCTTCGTATCCACCCGAACCTCGGTGCGCGAATCGATACTCGCACCCCAGAATCTCTCGGCCCTGCTCGTCGCCTTTTCCGGGAGAACATCGGTCCTGCTTCCGGGCGGAAACTCACGTGCGACGGCGGAGAAGCGCGTTCGGCTGACGAGGGATCTCTACGGCGGCGAAGAAGCGCTGCGAGACGCGTGCCGCGAACTGAAGATCGACTATGTGCTCTATTCGATCGACGTCCTGCTGGACTCCGGACGCTATTCTCCCCGCTACCTCGCCGGAGTGGAACGACTCGATCCGGAGTGCGTCGCTTTCGGAATGCACTTCGAACCGGAATCGCTGCGGTTCTTCACACTCATCTACGAGAACGACCACTACCGCCTCTTCAAGGTGACGGATCGACCCGAGACGATCTTCCTCACCGACCACCCGCCCGTCTACCAGGGCTCGCTCCTGAACGCGTCGGGCGGCGGCCTGGAGACGTTCTACCAGAACACGATCGGGCTGCTGTACAACTACGGGGCGGGTGTGCGGGCGCGGAGCAGCGGCGACCTCGCGGGGGCTCTCCAGCGCCTGCGTTCGTGCGTTGCCGCGGCGCCGCGGTTCACGAAGGCGCGCCTGGCCCTGGCGGACGTGTTCATGGATCTGGAACGATTCGAGGACGCGCGGAAGACGATCATGGATGTGATCGCATACGCCCCGGACAATTCGCAGGCCATGTACTACGCAGCGTACATCCACGCTCGACTCGGTGATCTCGATCAGGCGCGGGGGTTTCTCGCGGTGCTGCTGTCGCACGAGCGGAGTCCCGACCTGCTGGAGAAGGCCCGTCTCCTGCAGGCGTACATGGACCAGGGTCTTCCACTGGAGCCGTCCGCACCCGACGCGCAGTGAGCGCGGGCCCGAAGCCCGTCATGCCGGTGATTGCGGGGGAGGGAATGGTGGGCGATACAGGACTTGAACCTGTGACCTCTTCCGTGTGAAGGAAGCGCTCTAGCCAGCTGAGCTAATCGCCCGCCTGATTCCGGTTCGAAACAGGAGTGATCCCGAGGGATCCTGCGGGGGGACACCGGCGCGGTCGATCGCCTGCCGGTGCCGCTGGACGCGGGCCTCGTCAGGCCCCCGTTTCGTAGTTCTTCACGATTATCGCCGCCTCCCGATTCCGTTTCAAGCGATTCTCCAGTTCCGACGCGAGCGCGCGCTGCCGCAGCACCGCATCCACGCGCGACCTTACCTCGTCGTAGGTCACCTTGCGCGCATCCTTACGGTCGACGCACTGGATGAGATGGAATCCGAACTGCGTTTCCACGACGTCGCTGATCTGCCCCTTCTTCAGCGCGAACACGGCGTCTTCGAACGGCTTTACCATCACGCCGCGGGGAAAATACCCGAGGTCACCGCCGCTCTGTGCGGCGCCGTCCTGCGAGAACTGCTGCGCCAGTTGCGCGAAATCCTCGCCACCCTTCGCCCGCTTGCGGAGCTCGGTGATGAGCTTCCGCTGCTCTTCCCGCTTCTCAGCCGGATCATCCGGACGGAACATGAAGATGATGTGCCGCGCGCGCACGCTGTCGACGGGGGCGAAAGACGCCTGGTTCTGCTCGTAGTAGGCCCGGCTATCGGCCTCGTTGATCACGATCGACGGCTCCACCTTGGTTTGTACATAGGAGCGGATCACCATGTCGCGGTGGAACGATTTCGCCACATCGGCGCGCTTGAGCCCCATTTCCGCCAGCATGCCGGCCACGCGTTCCTCGCCGCCAAACTGCTGTACGAACTGCTTCAGCATGGCTTCCACCAGCGTGTCCGCGATCGCCACCCCCGCCGCCTTTGCCTCCTGGGAGAATGCGACGCGGCCGATCATCTGCTCGAGCAGCCTCTCATTGAAGGCCACGTTCTTGAGCGAATCCGGTGACGCGGCCGTCGTGGTGTACGCGAATACCATGAGGTCGCTTCCGAGCACCGGTTCCGTGTTGACGGTGACGATCACTTCCTCGCTCACGACGGAATCCGGGAACGCCGCTGCCGCGCTCTGTTTCTTCTTCGAACACCCGATTGACAACGCGCCGGCAATCGTCGCGACGGCCAGGATGACGGCCGTGATACGTAGAGATTTCATGTTGGTATCGACCTTTCGAGTTGGACGCAGGATGATAACAGAGGAGCCCCGCCTCCGCAACTGTCGCCCCGAAACGCTGTTGCCGGCGCCCTGCGGGTCACCGGTGGCGGTCGACCCCGATCCGCGGGCACGTCCGCCCGAGGGGGCAGGTCGAGCATCTGGGAGACAAGGGACCGCACACGTTCTGACCGAACCCGACCATGGTTTCGTTGATTCCAATCCAGTGGCGTTCCGGCACCGCGTCCATGAGTGCGATCTCGGTCTGCTCCGGGGTCCGCGTCTGCACCCATCCCAGTCGATTCGAGATACGATGTACGTGCGTGTCGACACAGATCGCCGGCCTCCCGTACCCCAGCGACACCACGAGTGCGGCCGTCTTGCGCCCCACGCCCTTGAAGGTCAGCAGTTCGTCCATCGAATCCGGAACGCGCGAGCCGTACTCGGCCTCGAGGCGGCGCGCCACGGCGCGAATCGTACGTGCCTTCGTGCGGTAGAACCCGACGGGGTAGATCGCGCGTTCCATCTTGCGCACGTCGAGACGGGCGAGCGCACGCGGCGTGTCGGCGAGCGCGAACAGCCGCTCCGAGGCCGCTTCAGTGACATCGTCCCGGGTACGCAGACTCAGGAGGGTCGAGATCAGGATGCGAAACGGGTCGCGGTCGCGTCGTGCGATCTCGGAAACCGACGGCGGGGTCGCGCCACCCGTGGCACGGCGCATGGCCGCGAGCGCGCGGGCGATGGACGGTGGTCCGGGGGTGCTTCTCTTCGAGGCCATTCGTTGACAGTGGACCGGAGCGGTGCCAGAATCACCGGACAATACCATGCCCGCGAAACGAACCCCCACCCCGAGACCGAAGAAATCCACCGCGAAGCCTCGCCGGGCCGCGGCGCCGCGGTTTTTCCAGAAGACCCGTGCGCGCCTCGATGTGAAACGCGCAAAACGCCGCGCGAAGATGCTCTGGGCGCACTACTGGCTCCTGTGCCCCAAGTGTGGCGGGGACATGTTCATCCAGGAGACGATGGGCATCCACTACGAAGTGTGCCGCGACTGCCACGGTATCGCAATCGACGGCGACGAACTGGCACTCCTGCTCGATCACCTCGACGCCCGCGACGCGCTCAAGGCCATCCTCAAGAAATCCAGGAAACCGGACACGACGAAGATCTAGATCACGCGCGGGTGGCGGGTCTACAGCCTGAACTGAATCGGAACGACCACGCGACTGCGGACCGGCTGGCCGTCCTTGCGCGCTGGTTTGAAACGGAACTGGCGCACGGCCTCGAGCGCCGGCGCGTCGAACATGCGGTTCGAACTCTCGATCACCCGCGTCTCCTCAACCTTGCCCTTCGCGCTCAGTGTGACGCGGATCACCACCGAGCCCTCGACATGGTTGCGCTTCGCGTACTCGGGGTATACCGGTTCGATCTGCCACTCGATCGACGGCGGTGTATCGAACGGCTCGAAGTCGTCTTCCGCGGCTCGAGCGGTCCCGGCATCGACCGGCGCGGGCCCGGGCGCTCTCGCGGCGCACGCCATCATCGCGATCAGCGCCAGTGCCGTGCCGAGCCTCGCGAGCGCTCCGAGCACGTTCGCGGTTCCTTCCGTGATCTCCGTGGTTTCCATGCAGGGAGAATAACACCCGAAACCCTGGCGGGCCATCCCGCACACGGTAACGCCTTGACCCGGACCCTTTCGGGCGCTACTATCGGCCACATCTCTGCGAAGCCTCGTCGCCCGAGACTCGCCCCCCACACCATGTGCACGACATCTCAAGACAGGTTCGCATGACGGACCGGACCCAACCTGCAGCGCCCCGGGAGGCACCCGGCCCCGCGCCCACGCCCCCTCCACGGCCCGCGGAAACAGGCAGTTCCGCGATCGAATCGCCCCTCTTCCGGGGCGGGTATCGTGTCGCGCTGAAGAGGACGACCGACGTCATCTGCGCGGCCGCCGCGCTGGTGGTGTTGTCTCCCGCGATGCTTCTCATCGCGATCGCCATCCGTCTCGATTCTCCGGGGTCGGTGATCTTCCACCAGGTCCGCGTCGGCCGGAATCGCCGGCGGCTGGCATCCGGCCCGCCGGACGGAACGCCCGACCGTCGCAGGACGCCCGGCTTCGGCCGCGAGTTCCACATGTTCAAGTTCCGGACGATGCGACGGGATGCGCCGAAGTACTCCACCTCGCCGCGGGACGGGACCGACGCGCGGGTGACACGTGTCGGGCGCGTCCTGCGCAAGTCCAGCCTCGACGAATTGCCTCAGATCTTCAACGTGCTGCGGGGAGACATGAGCCTGGTGGGACCCAGGCCGGAGATGCCGTTCATCGTGGAAACCTACGGTCCGGTGCACCTGCAGCGGCTTCTGGTGACTCCGGGACTGACCGGCCCGTGGCAACTTCACGGACCTCGCAGCAAACCGATGCACGAAGCCATCGAGTGGGATCTTCAGTACATTCAGAACTGGTCTCCGCGCCTCGACGCGAAGATCATCATGGACACGATCTTCTTCGTGGCGCGCGCCCGGAATTTCTGAACGCCGGCGCCCCCGCTAGCCCGCCGTGGCGGCCCGCCGCTGCCGATCGCGGCGTGTCGGCAGGATCCGGTGCTCCTTCGACATCACATTCTCGAAGTAGTCAATGGTCGCGCGCAGACCGTCTTCCAGATTCACCTCCGGTTCCCAACCGAGCAGCGTCTTGGCCAGCCCGATGTCGGGCTTGCGCATGACGGGATCGTCGGTCGGAAGCGGATCGAAGTGGATGTCGGACCTGCTGCCGGTCAGTTCGCGCAACAGCCTTGCGAGTTCGAGAATCGAACACTCTTCCGGATTCCCGAGGTTCACGGGTGTGGTTATGCCCGGCGTGTCCATCAACCGCATGAGCCCCCGCAGCATGTCCGCCACGTAGCAGAACGAACGGGTCTGGGAGCCATCCCCGAAGACCGTCATGGGTTCGCCGCGCAGCGCCTGCAGAATCAACGTGGAGACGACACGTCCGTCGTCGAGCGCCATGCGCGACCCGTAGGTGTTGAAGATACGGGCGATCCGGATGTCCACGTTGTGCTGCCGGTGATAGTCCATCATGAGTGTCTCGGCGACGCGCTTGCCTTCGTCGTAGCACGAGCGCGGGCCGATCGGGTTGACGTTCCCCCAGTAGCCTTCCGGCTGCGGATGGACCCGGGGATTGCCGTACACCTCGGACGTCGACGCCTGCAGAATCCGCGCCCCCGTCCGGCGGGCGAGTTCCAGGATGTTCGTGACGCCCAGCACGTTCGCCTGCACAGTGCGAATCGGGTCGTGCTGATAGTGGACCGGTGACGCCGGACATGCGAGGTTGTATATCGCGTCGACTTCGATATCTATGTAATGAATGATGTCGTGCCGGATCACTTCGAAGGACCGGTGCTGCATCAGGTGCCGGATGTTCTCCTTCGATCCCGTGAAGTAGTTGTCGAGGCAGATGACGTCGTGGCCGTTGGCCAAGAGCGCTTCGCAGAGGTGGGAACCAATAAAGCCGGCTCCTCCTGTTACCAGGACTTGCACGATGAGCTCCTTCCAGTGTGTCTGTGACCGGGGGTTGCGGTGGTTCGGGCCCCCGATCGGGGCGTTGCTGGGCTATCGCGTGGCCGCCAGGAGAAGAAGACTAGACGAGATGCGGGTGAGATTCAACCCTCGTGTTCGAAGAAATCGCGTTTCACGCGCCCAACCTTGAGTCTGCGGAGAAGTGGCGCCCAACCTTTCCGTGCCAGCATCGCCAGCGCACCGCGTCCACCCCGCGCGATCCCATATATTGCGCCCGTTTCCACCAGTTCCCCGTTCCAGTGGGCCTTGAAATCGCTGTCACGGCCAAGATCAAGAATAATGACTCCGCTGTCTTCTATGTGCTCGATGATGCGCCAGAGAATGACGTGGCCGGGTGACGCCCACGCGAAGTCCGGATCGTAGCTGAACTTCAGCCCGTGCAACCGATCGCCTTCGACGAGCCCGTAGAGAAACGCGACCGTCCTGTCTCCGCACGCGAGCGTGAAGAGCCGGAAGCGCTGTTCAGATGCGAGACCTGTCGCGACCGAGTTGTAGAACCGGCGCAGTCTTTCATCGTGCGCGACGGCCGTGCCCGCCCGGCCCTTCCAGCCGCGCGCCTCCAGTTCCCAGGCGGCGGCAAGTTGCGCGTCCAGATCGGGTCGCGCGGATACTTCGTCGAATCGCACCTCCCCCATTCGGGCCAGCCGTCGCGCCGACTTCCGCAGTTTCGCCCGCATGTTGGAACTGAATGTCGCGAGCAGTGCTTCGGCGCCGTCGGCGAAGTTGACGACCCGGTGTGGACGCCCGGGTCGCCACACCACGCGCAGTCCCGCTCTCGCAAGAGACTCTCGCGCCGCGTCGGTCGCCGCGCAGTGCCGCGGCGCATTGCCCCACGTGACGCCCGCGTTCGGTCCCCCGAGATCGCGCACGGCACCGACGATTTCGCCCGCCGCCAGGTCCGCGGTTTGCGCGTCCGCGGACAGGAGCCAGGTGTAGCTCGGGCTGTGCGCGTTCTCCATGCCGGTGACCAGCGGAAACGCGAGCGGGCCGAGGCGCGATGTCGTGACGCACACCGGGGCGGCGCCGATCAGGGAACCGTCGCGCCAGACCGTCACGACGGCCGCGGGCGCGCCCCGTGGAAGCATCTCCGCCCAGAAGCAATCGAACCAGATCCAGTGCAGGAATGGCGACGGGGCGGGATGCTCAGACCGGAGTTGCGTCCAGGCGTCACGGATTGCGGCGAATTCCTCGCGCGACCGAAGTATCTCGACGGTGATCACGGGTGGTCCGTCCGGCGACGCGACGTCACCCGCGGGATCAGGCGATCACGCTCGAGGTTCAGGACGAATCCGTCGTACGCCGAGTGCCGTGAGACGCCGACGCGCTCGAGCCGGTAGGGGTCCGAATTCCTCCGCAGGGGGCCGTTCACGGATGTCGCCGCGGATCGGAACCCGGCCTCTCTCACCAGTGCCGCGGTTCGCGCATCGTGGTTGAGTATCCCCGACCCGTTGGGATAGGCGAAATGCACCGGGGGCTTTCCGAGCCCTTCTTCGAGCACACGCCGCGAGTCCTCTATTTCGGCGCGCGCCACTTCGGTTGTCTGGCGGGTCAGAATAGGATGGGTGCACGTGTGCGCACCGATCTCCACGCCGGCCCGCGCCATTTCGCGGAGTTCGTCCCAGTTCATCATCCACGCGTCTGCGTCGGGGGGCGGCTGCTCCACGCCGCACGCGCGGCCGGCGGCGTCGAGCATCGCCTTCGCTTCTTCCAGCGGGAGACTCTTGAAGTGCAGGGCGAGCCGCTTCATCGCGTTCTGCCTCGCGACCGGTTCCCCGAGTTCGAGGGTTCCCAGCCCGGCCACCGCTATTCTCTGCACGGACGACCGCATCAGCGTTGCACGCATTCTCGACAGCCAGAAGCCCCACCCGCTACCGGTCCCGCCGGTCGTCACGTAGACCGTGGCGGGCAGCCCGTAGCGTCTCAGCACCGGCAGCGCATGGACGAAGTTGTCCCGGTACCCGTCGTCGAACGTGATGGCCACCGCGTTCTCGGGAAACGGCTCCCGCGCAGCGAGACGCTCGACCAGTTCCCCCAGCGCGACCACGCGGTAGTGGTCTGCGATGTGCTTCATCTGTCTCTCGAAAAGCGCGGGCGATACCGCGATCGCGTGCTCGCGGTACGACGAGTTCTCTTCGGTCCAGTCACTCACGGAGTGGTAACGCAGGATGACCGCGCGTGAGCGGTCCGGACGCCGGCGCAACGTCGCGAGCAGGCCCGACGCGCCCAGCGCGCCCACCACGAGTCTCCTCGCCCGGAGTTTCATTCTCCCCGCTCCATGTAGGCCGTCAGTCGGCGGCGCCATTGCGGACGAGTCACACGGTCGATCTCCCCGAGCAGGCGGCCCAGGAGCACGGATGCGTCGTGCGCGAACAGTATCACCACTGCCGTCGCGTGGTCGCGCGGACCGAACGGCGTTCCGGTCACCTTCGCCACCCGGCGCAACCTCCGCCAGGCCCGGGCGGACACGTAGGCGCCTCCTGAAAGCAGGACGGCGGGCGCGAGCAGGGGGAACCGGAAGGACGCCGCGAGCAACAGAACGCCCGCCAGATACACCGCCGCCAGCCGCCACGGCATCCCGGGCAGGCGCAGCCGGGCGGCCCAGAGGTCGTAGAAGAACTGTCTCTTCACCAGCGTCGATATCGAATCCGACATGTGGTGCCGCACGAACGCATCCAGCGCGACGCCGAACTTCCCGCCAACCCGGCGCGCGCGGTAGCCGAACAGCCGGTCCTGGCCCTTGCGCGCCCACTCGCTGAATCCGCCGCAGCGCAGCCACAGCTGCCTGCGATACGCCATGCACATGCCCCCGGGCACGAAATCGGCGGGAATCAGGGCTTCCACCGCGCTCCGCGGCATCGCCGGCAGGATGCAGTCGATCGTGTAGCACACCGCCGCGGCCGCGCGTTCGAAAGGTGTTTCGATGATGGGCAGGAACAGGCCTCCGACCATCTCCAGACCGGGGTCGCTCTCGAACGGCGCCACCATCTTCTCCAGCCAGTCCGGCGGCGCGATGTTTCCCGCGTCCATGTTGACGATCAACTCGTGCGCAGCGGCCCGAGTGGCCGCGTTTCGCCCGCCACCGGCAAACAACGATTCGTTGTCCACCACCCGTATCACGACGCCGCGACCTTCGAATTCACGAACGCGGTCCGCCGTGCCATCGGTGGAATGCGCGTCGGCAACGATGATCTCGTCGGGTGCACGGGTCTGTCGCAGCAACGACTCCAGGGTGGGGCCGATGCGCTCCCCCTCGTTCCGTGCCGCCATGACGATGGTGACCGGCTCGCGCGTCATCCGCCACCCGTGATTCTCGTGTACGCGGCCAGCAGTCGAGGCTGGCTGTGCTTCCAGCTCAACTCTTCGACGACCCGTTTTCGCCCCGAGCGGCCCATCTCGCGCCGCCGCGGCTCGTCGTCGAGAAGGGTGTCGATGAGTTTCGCGAACTCGCGCACGTCGTTGGGGGTGGCGTATACGGCCGCGTCTCCGGCCGAGAAACGGTTCTCCTTGAGATTGAAGGCCACGATCGGCCGCTCGAATGCCATGTACTCGACGACCTTGTTCATCGTGGACTGGTTCGACCATTCGGTAAACGGATCGGGATCGACGCAGACGTCGGCGGTCGAGAGATAACGGCACAGGTCCTCATCGGAGATGCGACCGGTGAACTCCACGTGCTCGTCGAGCCCGAGGGCGGACTTCATGCGCTTCAGGTCGGGGAGAGCCGGTCCGCCGCCGATGACGACGAACTTCGTGTCGCTACGACCCATCTCGTCCACGAAGACCTTTGCGGCTTCGAGCAGGAGATCGACCCCGTCCTGCGGGCACATCTCGCCCAGATAGCAGACCAGATGGCGGCGCCCTCCCCGGAGTTCCGGTTCTTCCGGTACCTGCCTCAGCCGATCGAGGTCCGGGCCGCTCCTCACCACGAAGATCCTGTCCGCATCCACGCGACCGCGCCTGATCGCCACCTCGCGGTGCGACTCATTGGTTGCGATGACGACGTCCGCCGCGCGAAACGTCAGTCGCTCGAGAAACAGGAGCGCGCGATGGAGCACGCCGCCCCGTTTGCCACCCTTGGCCAGGTACATCTCCGGCGACAGATCATGGTGATCGAACAGGAACCTCTTTCCCGCGGGCCGGTACGCCAGCGCCAGCGCAAAGTAGGTCTCGGGCGGGTTGCACGCGTGTATGATGTCGAATCCCCGCGACAACGCGGCCCGCACGGAGAGCATGGCGGTCATGAGCCAGCAGTACGCAAACTCGAAGACGTAGCCGAAGAGACTGTCTGCGTCCGGCGGAGCGGGATAGCGGAAGATCTCGATGTCCTCGATGGTCTCGCGCGAGACAACGTACTTCCCTCCCCGCCCCTTGGGACAGATGACGGTGACGACGTAACCGGCATCCGCCAGTGTCGTCGCCTCCAACCAGACGCGCCGGTCGAGCGGGACCGGGAGGTTCTGCACGATGATCAGGAC
>CAZPUV010000001.1:17153-33545 GCA_964589805.1 uncultured bacterium
TCTGGCTTCCCGGGGCATCCGTCGCGGGCACGGGCGAACCGACGCCGGTGGCCGCCAGGAATCCGGGCATCGACTCCACGGCGCGGAAGAGTTCCCCGGCGAGAATGGCGTTGCCCGCCGCGTTGGCGTGGATGGGATCGGCCTCCTGGAACAGCGGTTCCCCTGCGGATGCGAACGCGTCCGTCGCGTCGACGAAGCCCGCGCCCGTGCGCGCCGAAACGTCCGCCATCAGCCGTTTCAGTTCTTGGCTGCGCCGGCTCGCGGTTTCGTCCTCCCTCGGCGTGTGGAGAAACAGGAGTTCCACCCCCCGCCCACGCAGAAGATCGCTGATGGACTGAAACGTCCCGTCCAGGCTTTCGAGAAACGCCTGTTCCCGGGCGTCGTACTGCTCCTCGTCCGGTCTCTCGCCCGTGGCCACCAGCTTCTTCCGGTATTTCTCGTAGTACTTCTGCAGGCGCACCTCGACGAAGTAATGGTAGATCGCACTGCGCCGCAGCAGATTCTTGACGATCAGTTTGCGCCGGAACGAACGCCGGAAGTCCTCGGTCTGGTCCTCACCGAACGTCGTCCACAGGTTGGCGCCGTCCACGACCACGAGATCGGGTGCGTAGTCCAGACCGTAGTGCTTCAGATACGCCAGCATCTGCGGATACGACCAGGCATTCACGCCCGCGTTGATGACCTCGACGCGCCCTCCCGCCGGCATTCTGTTCTCGAGCAACGCCTGGAGTCGGGCCGCGTAGGTTTCATCCTCGGCCAGCCCCCACCCGTAGGTACGCGAGTCACCCAGGCACAGAACACGGAACGTCCCGGCGGGCTTGGCGGCATCGAACTCCGGCCCGCGGGTTCCGTGCGAGTTGATCCGCGCCGGCTTCTTCCCCACCTTGGTCACCACGTTCTGGTTCGGCGCGAGCTTCCAGAAGAGATCGGGATCGGGCTTGTAGAGTTCGAGGTTCCCGTAGCCCGCGAGCGTGAGCGCAACCTCGAGCATGACCACGAGGAAGAGGAACGTGCCTGCGGCGAGTCCAATTCTGGCGAGGAGAGATCTGTTCATGACCGGGAACGGTGGGATGTTCGGTTGAGTCTACGGGCGAAAACGGCGAGCGTCAAGGCGCGTTGCCATGCGGATGTCAAACCACTGGCGCCCGCGTGGCCATTCTGATACTATGGCCGGGCGTATTTGTTCTTAACCGTCGGCCGCGTCAGACTTCAGTCTTGATTTCCCGGCGTAACCCTCTTCTTCGAACTTGAACGCCCCATGAGACACAATTCGATTCCGGCCGTCGTGGGTCTGCTGGTTGCGGCGGCGTCCCTGCTGCTCAGCGGCTGCGGGTCGTCGCTTCCTCCGGTGTCCACGATTCCGCCTCCGGAGGACTGGAAACCACTATCGGCCGACGCCGTGATCCTGCGGCCGGGAGACGTCCTGCAGATTGCGTACTTCAAGTCGGTCGCACGGGATTCCCTCTACCGTCTGGAGATCGGCGACCGCATCCGCGTCACCGTGGAGTCCGCACGGACAAAGGGCCCGTACACGTTCGATGTCGGCGATCAGATTCAGATCACGGTGAAATCGGGCGAAGTGCAGGGGCCATACCGCATTCTCGGGGACGGCACCTGCACGCTGCCGCTCGTGGGAGCGGTTCCCCTCTTCGGGCTGACGATCGACGAAGCGCGCAACGAACTCGTCATCCGTTACCGCCGCCACTACAAGGACCCGACGGTCGACATCCTCGTCACGGAGTCCTCGGCGAAGAAGGTGGAAGAGGACATGAGCATTCTGCAGGACGGACGGTGCACGCTTCCGCTCGTGGGTCCGGTTCCGCTCAGCGGACTGACCATCGACGAAGCGGTCTCCACGCTGAAGGCGAGGTATCAACAGCATTTCCGCGATCCGAAGATCGATCTGCTCGTCATGGCCTCGCGGGAGCGGGCGAACGAGTTCCTGGCGTCGCTCGGGCACGCCGCGGGCGGTTCGGCGCGGGAGTTCGTGATCCAGCCCGACGGACATCTCGAGCTGCCCCTGATTCCCGCGGTCCGGCCGGCGGGACGGTCGCTGAAGGACGTGCGCGAAGAGCTGCGACGCGCGTACGCAAGGACGTTCCCGGGGATCGAGGTCACGACGAACCTGTCCCCGTCGTTCTCGCGCAAGGTGGCGATCCTGGGTGAGGTGGAGCGGGGCGGGCTCCTGGACATCGTGGCCCCGTTGTCGCCCCCGGCGGCAATCGCGCTGGCCGGCGGATTCCGCAACACCGCTCACCGTGCGCAGGTTCTCGTGGTGCACCCCGAGGCGGACGGGTCGCTCACGGTCCGCGTGCTCAATCTGGGCAACGCGCTGGACATGTCCGACCCGTCGATCTGGGAGGTCAGCGTGACGGCCGGCGACGTGGTGTACGTGCCGAAATCAGCGATTGCGAACGCGAATCAGTTCGTCGACCAGTACATTCGCAGACTCCTGCCGTTCGATCTCGGCGTTGGAGTCGGGATTGATTACAATGCCTTCCGGGCACAGTAGTTCCCGCAGTTTCGGCGACGACGTCTCGAGGCTGCAGTCGCGGCTCGTTCTCGAGGCGGATCGTCGCGGCGCCCGAGTGGTGAGCCTCTTCGGCGCGGCGGTCGGCGCGGGCGCGACGACCATGTCGGTGTCGGTCGCCCGCGGTCTCGCGGCGCAGTCTCTCCCGGTCGCGCTGGTCGACGCCAGCGCCACATCTCCGTCGATTCACAAGTTGTTCCGGATCGACCCCACGCCGGGTGTCGCCGAGTGCCTGTCTTCCGGCGACGCCTCGAGGGCGGCGCGCTCCGTCGACGTCGCAGACCTGCACGTCGTGCCGGCGGGAAGCTGGCCCGCGCAGCGCGAGGCGTACCTGCCGGAGCGATGGAAGAAGCTGTTCAGCGCGCTGCGCGATGCCCACCGCGTGGTCATCGTCGACGCGGGCAGCGCCGACTCACCGCACGCCGACGGCATTGCAAAGGCGTCGGATGGCGTCGTGCTGGTTCTCGAGTGCGGCCGCTCCCGCTGGGAGCAGGTCGCGTCGTTCGGCGAACACATGGACGAGATCGGCGTCCCGCTGCTGGGTGTCATCCTGAACAAGCGCCGCCTGCTGGTTCCCGGGATCCTGGCGAGGAGGGGGTAGTCCGATGTCAACGATGCGCACCCAGCCCCGGTCCATCAGCGACGACTCCGAGATCCGGCTTTCCTCGGCCGACATCAGCCGTTTCTTCTGGCTGCGCGGTGGCCTCATGCTGAAGGTGATCCTGTCGATCACGCTGCTGGCTGCTCTGCTCGCCTACGTCACACCCGGCAGCTACACCTCGAAAGGGACCATCCTGATCGAGCGCGGCAAGAGCCCCACGTTCCGCTCGGATCCGATTCGTTATGAACTCGACGCGGCGGAGGTGATCAACTCTGAAATCGGGATCATGACGTCCCGAACGGTGGCGGAGGACGTCATCGACCGACTGGCGCTCGATCGGCAGGTGCCGACGGACTCGTTCGTGCGGCGCGCGAAGGAGAGGCTCCGCGGGAAACTGATCGATATCGGACTCTCCGAGGAGCAAACGCCGCGGGCCCGGTTGATCCGGCGTCTCGGCAAGCAGCTCAAGGTGAAGCAGGTGCCGAACTCGTCGCTGGTGAGCATTTCGTACCGCGCCGACGACGCTGCTTTCGCCACCGTCGTGGCGAGGACGTTCATGGACGCGTCCATCGAGCGCCACCGCGAGATATACAGCGACACGAGTGCCACGTTCTTCGAAACACGATTCAGGGAATCCGAACGGTCCCTCGAACGGTTGCGCGAGACCATCTCGCGCGAAACCGATCCGGCCAAGATCCAGGGGCTGACGCTCCAGAAGGAAGCCCTGGAAACCACCTACCGCTTCTATCGCGAGCGGTGGGATCGGGCCAAGGCAGACGCCGCGGGTGATGTATCGATGGTCAACGTCCGCGCCGTCGACTACCCGGCGGTTCCTCTGCGGCGCGATCAATCGAGGCTCTTCATGATCGTGATCGCGTTCGCGGCCAGCATCGTATTCGCGCTGGCGGTCGCCATGATCTGGCACTACTTCGACCACACCGTGTACGATCCGAGCGACCTCGTCTCCAATGTCAACGTCCCCGTACTGGGTTCGGTTCGCCGCTCGCGCGCCGCGGGTCGCATACCGCGATAGGCGGACACACCCCCTTCGATCGGATCCGAATGGAAACGACCGTTCAATGGCTGGACGAGGAGGCCTGGGACGGGGATCTCGAACGTCGCTGGTCCGACCTGATCGATCGCTGTCCCACCGCGTCGATCTTCCAGACCCCCGAGTGGGTGTCCTCCTGGTGGAAGCACTTCGGCAGCGGCAGGCTCTTAATCCTTGCCGTTTCGCGCGGCGGTCGTCTGGTGGGCCTGGCCCCGTTCGTTCAGAGCAGCCGGGCCCGGCTCGGTCTTCGTTTCACGCGTCTCGCGCTCGCGGGTGAACCCCACGCGGACCACCTGGGAGTACTGGTCGACCCGGCCGACCCCGACGCGCTGGGATGCGCGGTGCGCGCGATCCTGGAACGGTCACGCACCGTCGACGTGTTGCGCCTGGCGGAGATCACGATGGACGGATTCGAAGAGCAGGCACTCCTGGCGGAAGCGGCGAGAACCGGCGCGGACGTGTCGCGTCGTGTCTGGTCCCGGTCTCCAGTGCTCCGTCTAGACCGGCCGTGGGACGAGATCGAGGGCGCGTACCCGCGCGCGCTTCGCACCCGGCTCAATCGTGCGCGTAACCGGCAGAAGCGGGACGGCGGGTTGGTCTTCCAGCGCTGGCAGCCCGGCGTCGACGAACTGCCCCCTCTGCTCGAAGGCTTCCGTGCGCTCGAAGACCGGACGTGGAAGGGAGAGAGTCGCGTCGGAATCTTCTCGACCCGGGAGTCGCGCGACTTCTTCCTCGAACTTTCCGGGAAGTTCGCACGGCGAGGCTGGCTGGACGTGGCAACGCTCGCGTCGAACGACAGCCTCGTGGCCTATCGATACGGCTTTCGCTTTCGCGGCGTCTTCCTCGACTACAACCTCGCGCACGATCCGGCGCACGACCGACTGGCGCCGGGAAGGACGCTCCTCGACGACATCATCCGCGATTCGCACCGGATCGGACTGAGGGCGGTCGATGCCTCGCGCGGGAAGATCCACCCGCCGCACCTGCTCGCGGACTGGACGGATGATTCGCGCTGGCACAGCCTGGTGCTGCTGTTCGGCCCGGGCGCGCGCGGGCGCGCGCTCTCGTGGGTCGAGAAACAGGGCAAACCGCTCGCGCGCCGGCTGCTGCGCCGGGGCGAAGCCCCGGGCGCGGGACGCGTCGAGGCGCGGAGGCCGTCGTGATGGCACGGGGCGCAAGACTGCTGCTCCTCGCCCTGTCGGGCGCCTTGTTGCTCGTGGCGATGGCATTCGCGGGGCCGATCGTCCTGGTGGGAATCGTCGGCCTGGTGCTCGCGACGGTGATCGTGCTGTATGCGCCGGTCTGGATGCTGATCCTCGGCGTGGCGGCGGGACCCACGCTGGGAGGGTGGCTCGACTTCAGCGCCGGCGGCGCCATTCCGGCCGCGACGATCGACCGCGCCATGCTCTTCGTCGTGAGCGTGTACACGGGAATCCTCGTCCTCTTCCGTCGCATCCGACTGCTCCCGCCGGGTCGCACCGAGGCGGTGATGGCCGTCTTCATCGTCATCGCGGCCGTGTCCCTCGTCATTCGTGGGGGCTCGCTGACCGCGGGCGGAGAGTCCGGATTCCGGCTCGACGTGATCCTGTTGCTGCAATCGTACATGGTGCCGTTCGTGCTGTTCTTCCTCGCCAAGAACCTGATCCGAGACGTGCACCTCAAGTGGATTCTCCGGGTGTATGCGGCTGTGGGGATATTCATCGGCCTGGTGTCGATCCTGCAGTTCTTCACCGGCATCACCTGGTTCACACCGACGCGTTACGCGGTCATTCACGAGGGACGCGCGGTGGGCACCCTCAGCTCCGCGTCCCACTTCGGCATCGTGATGTCCATCGGCGTCATTTCGACCCTCACGCTTCTCGTCCGGTCGCGCGGGTCCATGGCGAAGATGAGAATCTGCGGGGCGCTTGCGATCATGACCATCGGGCTCATACTGACCAAGACGCGCGCCGTGTACCTCGGTCTGTTTGCCGCCATCAGCGCCATGGCCGTGCTGGTTCCGAGGACACGCCGTGCGGTCGTCGTTTTCGGACTCGCCGGAATCACAGCGCTCCTCGTGGCCTGGCCCATGGTGTCCCAGTCCGACTTCGTGCGTGGCCGTCTGGCCGACCCGGTGCCGGTCTACAACCGGGTGGCGCTGTGGGGAACGGCGGTCAACATGGTGATCCACAGACCGCTCGCGGGCTTCGGATTCGGGGAGCGCACGTACCGTGAGGAGCGGGGGCCGTACTTCGTCAAGGTCGGAGACGTGCCGCCCGACTACGCGTACTCGCTGGGAGCGACGCACAACGAGTACTTCAACATACTCGTCATGCTCGGGCTGCTGGGCTTCATTCCCTTCGCCTCGATTCTCGTCCTGTGCTGGCGCAGCGGGCTTCAGGTCCACCGGCGCTCGGATGCAGCCCGGCCGTGGGAACGGGAGATCGCCTTCGTTGCACTCGCGTCACTCGCGATATGGGCGGCGAACGGGATCTTCGTCGATCTCTCGCGGAACTGGTACGGCAGCAACATGGTCTTCTTCCTGTTCGGGGTCGTCGAGGGGATTCGTGTGCGCCGGGAACAGGTCGCCTCCAACGCAACAACACCGCGCCCGCTCAGGCAAACTCGCGCCTGAGCCATCGTTCCAGGTTCGACACGACCCACAGCGGGTAGGGATTCCCGATCCTGCCCGATACGAAGCCATCGTGGTACCTGCGTACCGCGGCCCAGTCGACGTAATCGTCGCTGATCCGTTCCCGTGCATCCAGGAGGGGCAGGAGTTCGCGGGCGTACGCGTCGCGCAGGAATGCGTTCAGCACGGGATGGAAGTCCTTCTTCTTGTGCTGCTCCACGATCTCCCGCGGAAGGAAGGGACCGACGGCCTTTTTTTGCAGCGCCCTCACCTCGCCGCGGCGGATCTTCCACTCCCGCGGCATCGTGAACATCAATTCCACCAGCCTCACGTCCAGCAGCGGAAACCGGGTGTCGATCGACCAGCGGCTGCCCGCCACGTCGTGGTACGGAACGGCTCCACCCAGCAACTCGTAGTGGAAGACGTCGAAACAGTCGGAATCGAAGACCGTTGCGAATCGCGGCCGGGGCGGGTCGACCAGCCTGGCTCCCACTCCCGTACGCCGGGCCAGCGAGGGCGACAGCCAGGGCGGCGGGAACGGATTGGCGATCCGTCGTCTCCTTGCGTTCTTCATCCACCCCGGCTCCAGCGGAGCGAGCACGTACGCGCGCAGGAGCTTGCGCAGCGACGTGCGCAGCCCCGTGTTGGGGTTGACGGGATGGATGCTGCGAATCTCCCGGTACAGTTCCGGCCAGCGGAACCCGCGCAGGAGGTCCGCCAGGTAGTTCATCCGCCCCATGAAGAGCTCGTCTCCTCCGAGTCCGCTCAGAATGACATCCACACCGTGCTCGCGGGCGTTCTTCTTCTTCTTCCAGAGAAGGAGAACGCTGTCCTCCAGCGTGGGACCGTCGTTGGCTGCGATGAGTTCGTCGGTCTCGTCCAGGAAGTCCGGGGTCAGAACGCGCATGGGGTGGTGCGTGGCGCCTGTATGTCGCGCGACCGCGTCAACCAGGTGCGGTTCGTCGGCGGCATCGGAACCGAAGTCGAACGAGAATGTGTGCACCTTCGTCTTCGAGCCGTTCTCCCGAAGCAGGTGGGACAGAATGCACACCACCGCGGAAGAATCGAAGCCGCCGCTGGACGCCGCACCCACGCGGTCGCCCTCCGGAATCCGGATGCGGACCGCGTCCACCAGCAACTCGCGGGTCCGTTCGGCGGCTTCCTCCAGGGAAGACCCGTCGCGGCGCCGGGACGGGTCGATCGACCAGTACGGCCGTGCGTCGGCGCGGTCGCGCGTGACGACGAGCGCATGGCCGGGGAGCAGCCGGGCGATTCCCCGGTAGAACGTCCGCTCGGACAGAAGAAGATAGCGATTGCAGCTCAGGTAGTTGGCAACGCCGGTCTCGTCGACGTTTCTCTCCACCCCGGCGTGCGCGAGAATGGCCTTCACTTCTGACGCGAACAGCACCGCTGCCCGCCCGGCGCTGTAGAAGAGGGGTTTGATGCCGACGTGGTCGCGCGCCAGAACCAGGGTCTCGTCTTCAAGGTCGGCGATCGCGCACGCGAAGGCGCCGTTGAACCGGGCGAACGCGTCGATGCCCCAGGTCAGGTAGGCCGCCAGCATGACGGAGAGGATCGACGGAGATGGCTCGCGGAGCGCGCCCCGATCGCGCAGTTCTCCCGCCAGTTCCTCCGCGTTGAACACCCGCCCGCTGCACGCGATCCAGTACCGTCCGGTCGCGTCGGCGAGAGGCTGTCCGCCGTCGCTCACCGAAGGGCGCACGCCATCTCTGCGGTGCACGAGTCCGAACGGACCCCGGAACCACGTTTCTTCCGCACCGGGCGCGCGCCGCGCGAGCATCGCCGACATTCGCGACAGCCGCTCCTGATCCGGCCGCGCTCCCCCGCGTTCGAAGATGCCCGCGATCGCACCCACGCCGTCAGCCCTCCGCCCGCCACGCACGCACCGCATCCGCGATGCGCGCCATGTCCGCCGCGTCCAGATCCTGATGGACCGGGAGCGCGACCGTGCGCTGTTTCAGATCGGCCTCGAACGGAAACCGGCCCAGCGGCACGTCCGGATGCGAAAACGACCAGAAGTGCTTGGCCCGGATGTCCGCCCCCGCCAGGTGCCGCAGCAGGCCACGCGCATCGTTCACAACGACGGGGAACATCAGGGGACAGCACCCGTCGGGGAGCTCGGGAAGCAGCACGCGCACGCGCGTGTCGGACTCGATGCGCTCGAGCAGGTCCGAGTAGTTGGAGCGGCGGATCGCCGGGATCTCGGGCCGGAGGGAAACGCCCGCCATCAGGCGCGCCGCCGTCGACATGTTCCAGTCGGCGCGTTCGCGCCGGAAGCCGATGAGATCCATCCCCTCCTTCTTCTCGACGCGGGGCGTCCCCGTCGTGTCCTTCACCCGTCTTGCCAGCGGATCCAGCAAACTGCCACGCAGGAACCGACCGGCTCCGCGCGATCTCCGCTCCACCGCCTGCTCCACGAGGTAGCGGGTCTTCCCCGCCACCGGAAACAGATGCGGGCGCCGGCCGCGCTCCGGCACGGAAGAGGCCGGTGTATTCACGACCAGCGCCCCGCCGTCCGGAACGGGGAGCGTCTTCGTGAGGCTGAAGACACCGGCGTCGCCCATCGATCCCAGGGCGCGGCCCCGGGGATCGAGCGAATAGAGCCCGTGGGCGTTGTCCTCGATGAGCAGGAGACCGTGCGCGCGCGCGAACGCGAGCAACGCGTCCGTGTCCTGCGCGAATCCAAAGTAGTGCGTGACGAAGAGCGCGCGCGGGGCAGCCTCGCCCGGCTGGCATGATTCTTCGACGTGATCCAGATCCACCGACAGATCCCGTCGTATCCGGTAGTAGTCGAGGCGGAGACCCGCGCCGACCAGGGCATCGATCTCCGAGCCGCACGCATAGGCGGGCGCGAGCACGCGGTCGCCCTCGCGCAGACCGAGCGCCCGGCAACCCTGCACGATCGCGCTGCGCGCACAGTACCAGAATGACGCGCGGGGACTGTCGAACGGAAAGGGCCGGGGCCCGCGCCCACGGATGACGCCGGCCGCGCGCGGGAGCGGCCCTGCCGGGATGATCCGGGTCATGGCTGGACAGCCACCTTCCGCGTTCGCGTCGTGAGCGACCGGAGCTGCAATGCGGTACGGGCCGCCAGACCCAGCGCGAGCCCCCGGCCCGACCGGTTGAAGAGAAGGAGGCGGCTCATCCGGCGGGACGCGTTGCCCAGCCGTTGGAGATACTCGTTCCTTCCGAGCAGCTCGATGCTCGTGATCCCCTGCAAAGCCAGTTCCTCGAATACGCGAATCAGGAGCACGATGCCGGGCGAACCGTGACTCGCCGACGCGTCGTAGTTGATCTTGATCGCGTAGAACACGCCTTCGTGGATGAATCCGTACAGGCTCGCCACGGGCGCATCGTTCACAGTCAGGTAGCGGACCACGTGGGCCGCCGGGTCGGGAAATGTGTCGTACAGGTTGCGGCAGTACGCCATGAGGCGGGCATTCCTGGCGACGTCCGCTTCCTTTGCCATGCGCCAGCTCCCGGCGTCCAGCTGGTCGACGACGGCGAGCGCGGCCGGCCCGCTCGCCGTGCCGCTCCGGTAGTCGAGCCGGCCCATGTTCTCGAGGCTGCGTACTGCGCGCCGGATGTTGCGCCGGAAGTTCGTGGACTTCGAGTCGAGATATCCGTCCCAACCCCCGTCGAAGGAAATATAGGGTCTCTCTTCACTTCCGCGATCGACGGCCATCCCCCGGCCCGAGAACGCCTGGATCAACGCCCGCCCGATGCGTGAGTCGGCGTCGATGCCCTCGGTGGAGAAACACCACCATCCGCCCATTTCGTCGAAGAGGAAAGACACGAATGCGCCGGCCAGACGGTCCACGTCGTCGTCGCCCAGTATCGCCGTGTCGGCGACCGCGTACGGGCCGCCGATGAAGCCCGTACACCGGACCCCGATTCCCGCCATCACCAGGCGGCGCGTCTCGAGAGGAAACAGACCGACGACGGAACGGCCATCCCGCAACGCGACGAAACGCAACCGGTGCTCGGGCGGAGAAAGCCAGTCGAGGTTGTTCCAGAACCAGTCCGCGCAGGCCGACAGACCCCGGCCTCGAGGCAGGATGTCGCTCAGGGCGCGCCAGTCTCTCAGGATGACGTCCCGCTCGTGGCGAGCGTCGACACAGGTGGCGCGCAATCTCATTTCCGTGGACCCGGAACTGCGACGGGGATCGAGAAACCGGGGAAGCAGGGTCGTTTCAACGGCGCGAGCGTATCATGCTATAATCGGCATTCCAAGTCCCAAAAGTGGCGCCGCGCGGCGTCATTTCGATTCGAAGAACGGTCCGGCGGTACGACTCCCATGAACATCAACGAAATTGGCGACCACGCGTCGCTCGCTGCGATCACACCCGAATGGGAAGCACTGTCGCAACGGGTCGCCGGCCGCAATCCGTTCGTCACCCCGCAGTTCATGCTGCCCTACCTGGAGTACATCGGGGTCACGTACGACTACCGCGTCCTCGCGGCTCGCGATGGCGGACGCCTCGTGGGCCTGAGCCCGACGTTCGCGCGTCGCGTGGGACGGCCCGGCCTCCGCATTCGCCGAATCTCGTTCCCCACCCACGGAACCTCGCCTCCCTTCGAACTGCTCGTCGAGGAAGGACGCGAAGATGTCGCGAAGGCCTTCGCCGAGCACTGGCGGGTGTCGCGGGACTGGGACTTGATCGAACTGCAGAACGTTCCGTCGACCTCTCCGACCGAAGGTCTGCTGCGCGCCGCAACCTCCGGGTCGGTGCTGAGACTGTCCGGCACACCCGGTCGTGCCAGTCTCTACGTGTCCATCGTGGGAACGTGGGAGGACTACTGGAAGTCCATTTCCAAGAACGTCCGGGCCGCGAGCAAACGGGCGTTGCGGCGGTGCATGGAGACGGGCGAAACGCGACTCGTCGCCTTTCCGGGAGACGTCCCCGATGTCGCCCGTGCGACCGATTGGGTCGCCGACGTCACGCGCCGGAGCTGGAAGACCCCGGATGGCGGCGCAGCCGAACGCGAGCAGTCGATGGCGCGGTTTCTCGGGAGTCTGGCGGCGGCCGGCATGCTGGATATTCGCTTCGTCATGATCGACGACCGTCCCATCGCATACCTGATCAACATCCTGTACCGCAACCAGCTCAACGCGTATCACACCGCCTATGACCTGGCCTACATGTCACACGGCCCGACCCTCCTGCTCCTCCAGGAATCGATCAACGAGTGCTACCGCCGGGGATACGACGTCTACGATCTGCTCGGGGAACGGCAGCAACATCTGCGCCGATGGACATCGGAGTACGTACGGTACCACGATCTGCGCATCACGCGAGACACTCCGCTGGCGAGGATGCGCGCATCGTTGTACTGCCGCGCGCGGGACTGGCGACTCGCGCGCGTACGCCGCTCCACGGAGGAACACAAGGCGCAGGCAAAGAGCGCGGTGCGCACCGAGGAAGCCGGAGAATCGGGCGGCGGGGCTGCGAAGGATTGATCGCAGCGCGGTCAGCGTGAATCCGCGGCGATCAGCGCGAAAGCACGCGGCGTGCTGCGGTACAACTGGGCAAAACGCTTGGCGTAGTTCGTTGATTCCTCCTCGAGGCCCCGCGCTGCTTCCTGGATCCTCTTCTGGAGCCGCCCGTCGGGCGAGAGCTGGTTCGCGTAGGCCAGACCGTAGAGGAGCAGGCCCGTCATCGATGCATCCGCACTGCCCGGGTCGTTCGCGTTGATGTTGAATGCCCGCTTCCCGCCGCTCCACTGCTTCGCCGACCAGTAATGCGCCAGTTCCACGATGTAGCGACTGGCCCGGGCGTCGCGGGTCTTCCTGTGGTAGCGGCACAACGCCTCGAGCACGATTCCGGTGTGAATGCTGCCCTGGTGCTGTTCGACGCGGATCCGCATCAGCAGTTCGGCCAGCGAGGCCGCCGCGCCGCGCACCTCGCGATTCAATTCGGGATCCCGGCCTTCGGTCATTTCCCACACCGCCATCATGTTGACGAGCGGCCAGGCCGCGTTCCGTGATTCGACCGGCTTCTGCTGGCTCAGCACGCCGCCGTAGGTGTCGATCACGAACGGAATCAGTGTGTCGATATGGTAGCGCGCGGCACGAAGCGCCACTTCTCGATACGCCTCGTCTCCCGTCATCACGTAGGCCCACACCAGCATCTCGAGGAGGCTGTGACTTCCCGTGTGCGCCTTGGTCGGATCGGGCAGGATGTCCACGTGGAAGGCGGGGAAATCGTCCCAGGAGCCTCCGTAGCGCCGGAAGAACGGGGCGAAAGCCGCGTCCACGTCTCCATATCCCAGCTGCCGCATGTCATCGCTCTGCGCGTAGAAGCCCATCATGTCGCGCAGCGTGATGCGGTCCACCTCCTCCTGCGAGCGTCCTTCGACCTTCTTCTTGAGCCTCTCTTCCTCGGATTTCACCACCGAGTTGGCCAGCTGATGAATCAATCGCCGTTCCTTCGCCCTGAACGGTTCGGAAGCCGGCATCGCATCGAGGATCTTCTTCGCGCCTCGTCCCGTCTTGTCCCCGTACGTCGATCCGATCGCTGTCACCAGCCCCGCGGTCGTCTGCCCGTAGCCGGGGGCGGATCGGATCCTGGACTCGAGATTCGACGAGATCGTGTAGACGATGTTCGCGTAGGCCGCGTGAATGGTGGCGCGATGCTGGTACGTCCCGCCCTCGGGGCTGATGCACATGTCGCGGAAGAAATCGGCCAGCGACTCGGCCCGGTCGAAGAAATCGAGATTCCCGGTGCGGGCGTACGCGAGCCAGAGCGCGGTGGAGGGATCGTACTCCTGATCGAGGTAACCGTGGTACGCCAGGCCGTGCTCGCGGTCGAAGAAGTCTCCGTAATGGCGCCACCCGAAATTGCGCGGGTTCGCGTCCCGTCTTGCGAAGACGCTCTCCACGGATTTCTCGAACGTGGTCTGCCACCGCGCCGGGACATCCTCCGCGATGTCTCCCATGGCACCCGTCTCGATGAGATACGACGGCTCGACGACGGGACGCAGCACCCTGCCGGCCGCCCGCGAATCAGCGTCGAAACCCCAGACTTCCCAGCGCCTGCCCACGCCGAGATCCACCGGCTCGCGGGAGTCGATGAAGACGACCTCGGTGGCACCGGATGCGCTCCTGTGGACCCGCGCCCCCATTTCCTCCTGCTGATAGACGAACACGCGCGGATGCGGCACGATCGCCGAGAGCGACTTCCACTCCGCGCCGTTTTCCAGCTGTTTCACGTCGAAGCGGTACCGGACGGCATCGATTCCAGGAAAACTCGCGACGGTAATACCGGCATCGACCGTTCCCTTCCGGCCCTCGAAGGTTCCGCCGAACGTCCGTTCGACCATCAGTGGCCCGGCCTCGACAAGTGTGTTCGAATCACTCGCGAACCGGGCGGAGCCCGCCTGATCCACGAGCGAGAAGCGAACTCCCGCGGGTATGGAACCCGTCGCGGCGAGTTGGGCGAACGCATCGCGTTCTCCTCCATCGGTGATCGTGAAGGTCGCCTTGACCGCGGGCGGAAGATCCGCGACCTGACACGTCACCGAAGCCCACTTCACCGATCCGTCGTCCCAGAACGCGAGGGGACGCGCCTGAGCCGGAACCGGCGAGCCATCCGCGGAGTGAACGAGCAGCGGTGCCGGATCCCGGAGTACCCCCGAAGCGAACGGAATTCCTCCCTGCACGATCGCGGCGTTCATCGGTTTCCCGGAACGATTCTCGACGGTGAACGCAACCCGCAGGCCCGTGTCACGGGCGCGAGGCGCCGGGGCGGGAGGCGATTCCGCGGCCGGGGTCTTCTCGTCGCGCGGAGGGCCGCCCCGGCAGGGGGCTGCAAGGCCGATCAGGACGAGCGCTGCGGCCACGCGCCCCATCGCGCCGATGTGTTGTGCTTTCATGGGCGGACCTCGCTCAGGACTGCCTCGATCTCCTCGACCAGGCTCGACGCGACCACGGGCCACGCGAAGCGCGCCGCCCTCTCGTGCGCCTTCGCTCCCATCTTGCGGCGCACCGACTCGCTCCCGACCATGGTCTCGATTGCGCGCGCAAGTTCTACCGTATCCGCCGGCGCGATCAGGATACCATTTTCTCCCGATTCGACCAGCGCCGGAACGCCCCCGACCCTCGACGCCACGACGGGAACACCGAGCGACATCGCCTCCATGATGACATTCGGGAACACCTCCGTGTGCGAGGGCAGCACCAGACACATCGCGTCCGCGATCTGGCGCAGAACCTCATCGTGCGGCACCTGTCCCATCCACTTCACCGGCAGACCCTCGCTCATGCGCTCGAGACGCCCTCGCTCGGGACCTTCGCCGATGATCCGAACCTCGATCGGGGGCAGCGTGCGAAGCGCGGCGATCAACGAATCCAGCGCTTTCAACGGAACGAGCCTCCCGACGAAGACGAGGTAGCGTCCGCTACCGGTCCGCGCGGGACGCAGGTCGACGCCGTTGGGGAGAATGCGCATCCGCTCCTCGATGCGCCCGCGCAGGCGTGCGTGCGCGGGTGGAGAGAACGCGTCCAGCAGCTCGTCGCCGATCACCTGCGAATGGACGAAGATCCGGTCGGCGGCGGCGTAGACCTTCGGAGCGAAGAGGCGGAACTGATTCCACCGGTCGATCCGGTACTCGTGCCGTCCGTGGATGTAGACGAGAAACGGGATCCCACGCGAGCGCGCCATCGCCCCCGCCAGCCCCGCAGCGAGCGTCTGGTAGCACACCAGCGCGTCGATCTTCGGTGATGCGGCGCAGATCTCGTTCGCGGCCCGGCGCGAATCCACCACCAGGCGTATGCCCGGAACCGGGAACGGTCTGCGCAGCGCCAGCCTTACGCCCGGCACCGAGGCGCCGCCGGAATTGGATCCGTGTCGCGAGAAGAGCGTCACGTCGTGCGCGCTCGCGAGTTCGGCCGCCATGCGCACGGCCTGAATCTGCGCGCCCCCCGCTTTGTCCTGCGGAAGGTTCGTCACCGCTATGCCGATCGAGATACGCCGGGGAGTCACGACGTCCCTCCGGCGGTTACCCGCGCGAGACTGCGGCACAGGTCGTATACCGGTTCCAGAACACGCGCCGGCGTGTACGCGGCGACGGCCAGCTCGCAGTTCCGGCTCGAGTAGCGCGCCGGTTGCGCCAGCAGCCTCTCGAGCGCATCCGCGAGCGACTCCGGCGACGAGTCACCGCACACCTCGCCGGAGACGCCGTTTGTGACCACCGCGCGCACCTCCCCGACGTCGGTCGTGACCACGGGCAGCCCGGATGCGAGCGCTTCGAGCACCGATCGCGGCATGCCCTCGAAGTTGCTCGCAAGAAGAAGCACGTCCGACGCACGGTAGAGTTCCGCCAGCCGCGGTTGCGGCTGCGAGCCGAGAAAACGAATCGAGCCGGTGATCCCGAGGTTGCGCGCCCGTTCGACCATGGCGCCCCGCAGATTTCCGTCTCCCACGACGATCAGCGTTGCATCGGACCGGCGCCGCAGGAGTTCGCGGAAGGTGTCGATCACTCGCATCGGCGCTTTCTGTTCCTGGAGACGCCCCACGAAGAGAACGCGGGCGCCGATCTCCGGCAAACCGTGCTCCGAGACACCGTGGTGACGCGCC
>CAZPUV010000001.1:33555-38580 GCA_964589805.1 uncultured bacterium
CTGCGATCGCGGGGCGGGTGGAAGAGGTCCAGGTCCGCCCAGGTCGGGAGGAAGCTCAGCCGATCCTCGAGGAACGCGTAGTTTGCGCGGTAGTACGCCAGCGAGTTCCGGTTCACGGTGTACACGTGATCCAGAGACCGGAACACGCGCCGTTCGAAGGCGAAGTACACCCGGCGGGCGTGCCGCCACGAGTCTTCGCTGCCCGCCGCCACCCGCTTCTCGATATCGTTGTGAACGAAGCCGATCTTCCGGTGACCGCGTCCCGGAAAGGCGACGGCCGGTTCGATTCGATTGAACAGCAGAACCCGGCCGGACAGGTCCGGTCTGCGCCACGCGAGTGTCAGCGTGAATCGGAGCGAGAGCGGAATCGCCGTCTTGCGGTTGATGTCCTCCTCGCAAAGAAGGGGAAGGAATCGGAACGGCCGGCCGCCCAGCTCGAGCGGCGTCCACCGGCCGACCGGTCGCTCGCTTCGCGAGACGGTGACACCGACGTGCTCGACCTCGAAATCCTCCGGGGAGTGCTTGATGAAGCCGCGCAGGAACGTCGTGATACCGCCCACCTTGTCCGACAGCGTGTCGGTGGGATACACCAGGGCAACCCGGGTCAGGCCCGCATCACGATTCAATCGAATCGCCCCCCGAAGCCGTTCGCGGCGCCCGGCTCAACCGCGACGCCAGGAGCCGCGCGAACGCGCGCCGCTCATCGCCGCTGAACAACGGACTGGCGAGCATCGCCGCCGGGTACAGAAGCAGCACGACGAGCTTCGCCGCGGTCGACATCCAGCCATCCACGCTGTCCAGCGCGGCGCAGATCGCGAACGCGCCGCCCGCGCCGCCCAGGATGATCGACAGAGATACCCAGTCGATCCTGGGTCCCCCGAGTCCGCGCGCCAGATACACGGTCACTGCGAGGCGGAACGCCGTCGCGACCGTCAACGCCGTGACCGCGCCCATGGTTCCGAAACGGGGTATCAGCAGCACGTTCAGTCCGAGCTGTACGACGAGCATCGCGATGTTCGCGGTGGTGAGATGGCGGGCGATCTTCGCATAGTAGATCCCGAGCTCCGCGATGATGAGCACGGACACGATGACCTGCGTCAGGCACGCGAGCGGGAGCACTTCCACCGCTCCCTGGTAGCGCCCGTGGGCCACGATCGCGATCGCTTCGCTCGCCAGCGCCGCCATGCCCAGGGCCGCCCACGTGACCACGAGGAAGAAGTACGTGAACACGCGCGACGACTCGTGATCCTCGACTCCCGTTCCGTGCGCTTCGAGCCGGCGCACGATGTAGATGCGGTTGAACGGCCCGATGATGAGGGCGTTGATCACAGCCGCGAGTCGAATGGCCAGGAAGTAGACGCCCGTGGCGGCCAGGGATGCCATGTGGACGATCAGGTACCGTTCCATGAAACTGCCGCCGATTTCCGCGACCTGTCCGGGAATCAGCGGTGCCCCGAAACGGATCATGGCGCGGACCTTGATACGGGAGAACTTCAGCCCGAGCTTCCAGAACAGCGGGGCCACCACACCCACGGCCGCCACGGCGTTGGCGGCGAAGATGCCGAGGATCGCGCCCTTCAGCCCCATGCCGAGGAACACGACGAAGACGAATGCGGCCGCGATGTACAGGACCGAGCGCGCGGCGCCCGTGATGAGGAACACGCCTGACTTCTGACGTATCAGGAAGTACTGGAGGCCGAAATTGAAGAGCGTGTTCAGGAGCAGTCCGGCCACGCCGAGGAACAGCACCCCGCCCAGTCCCGGCACGCCGAGGATCACCTTCGCCAGCGGTTCCGCGAACAATGCCAGCGGCCCCAGGATTGCCGCTATGATCACCAGCACGCCTAGGATCGCGCTCGTGACCACCGAATTCCGCTCGTTCCCCTCCGGATAGTCGAAGTAGATGCGGCTCATCGCGGCGCCGAGCTTGAGACCAAACACAGCCCCGATCACTTCGCTCGTCACCGTGATCACGCCGATGACACCGTAGTCGGCTTCGGGCAGATAGCGCGTATGGATCGGAATGATGAGGAACGCCGCGGCGCGGTTCAGGACGGCGGCGACGGCGTAGACTCTCGAGTGTTTGAGGACGGCGCGTGCTTCGCTCATGGGTGCCCGTGGACGGGAATCGGGTCGGCGGTCCGCCCCTGGCAGTGCGCGGATCCGTGCGCGCCGATTGTATGGAAGTCCGCTTCAGGTTGCAACCTCGCACGCGGGTCATTTGCGGGAGAAAAGAAAATCGCCGACCGGGCGGCGGAGAGCCGCCCGGTGGCGAAGTCCTTTCGGTCTAGCGCTGCGACCGATGGCGCTCTACGCTACTTGCCCGACTGGCTGACCCGTTGCTGGATCTGCGCGCTGCTGCCGATCGTGATGACGACGCGACGGTTCTTTGCGCGGCCCGCGGCCGTGGTGTTGTCCGCGATGGGCACGCTCGGACCATAACCCACCACCGCAAAGCGCGCGTAGTCCGCCTTGTGCTTCGCGGTGAGATGGTGAAGCACCGCGAGTGCGCGTGCCGACGACAGCTCCCAGTTGGTCGCGAACTTCTCGCGGTAGGCGGCTCCGATGTTCCGGTTGTCGGTGTGTCCCTCGATGAGGATACGCCGGTCCGGGTAGTCCTTGAGCACACCCCAGATGCGGTCCAGCGTGACCTTGGCGTCGTCGGTGAGCCAGGCCTGTGCGGAGCCGAAGGTCGCGGCTCCGTCCAGCGTGATGTGCATGAGGCCGTTCTTCTCCTCCATCCACAGCTTCTTCTGGCCCTCGAGATCCGACAACGAGCTCTTGAGCTGCGCGTTCATCTTCTTCTGCTGATCGAGATCGCTCTGCGCGCTCGCCAGCTGCTGGTTGAGTTTCGTGACCTCGGACTGCAGGTCGCCGATCTTCGCGTCCTTTTCCGCCAGCATCTTCTTGTTGGAGCATCCGGTCAGGGCCAGCGCCGTTGCCAGCACCATGACGATTCCGATGTGCTTCATGAAACGACCTCCTTGATCTCTCAGAACCCTAATCTCCGAAACTCTCCGGTGCGGTGCAAACGAATTCGAGGGTGTCGAGGCGGGAGAGGAGCGGTTCGCGCCGGAATGATAGCACGGGCGACGCCGTGCGGTCACTCGCCGCTTGCTTTTTCCGCGGGAACAGGCGCGGTGAGCGCGGCGAGCGCATCCAGGAGCGAGTCGAGCGCCGAACCGTCGCCCGGCTTCGCCGCGCGGATCACGTCGTGCACGTTGACGTTTTCCCCGTAGACCGCGCGCATCGCGTCGTTGTCGACGTAGAGCTTCGCACCCTCGATCGAGATACCGGCAAACGCACCGCGGCTGCGCGAGTACGAGTAGATCTCGGCGTCGAGGTCGATGCTGGTGCCCGCGCTTCCCGTGCGCCCGACCGGACCGGCCGCGACCGAGGCGTCGCCGCCCACGGTGAACTCGCCGTCGAGGATCCTCGCGACGTTCTTCTCGCGCATGAAGAAGAGCACGAGATCGGTGGACGACACCCCGATCTGCCAGCCGATGCTCCCGCCCGTCATCTTGACGAATACGGGCTGGCACCAGGCGCCCTCCGCGTTCTTCGCGCACAGCACCCCGCTCCCGTGCTTTCCGCCCACGATGAACCCGGCCTTCTTCAAGCCCGGGATCACGATGACCGCGGCGGACCTTTCGACGAGGTTGCGCGGCGCGCCCTCGGACATGCCCGCGAATTCCTTCACGACCACGGTGGCATCGCGCACGCGCTTGACTTCGTCGGTGTCGTGGGCGAACGCGGGGATCGACACCAGGATCAGGACCAGAGCGGGGAACAATGACGACTTCATCTTTGACTCCTTCATGATTCCACCCTATCCGAGGCGCCGTGAAGTGTCAAACCCGTCTCCCGGACAGGGGGATTCCTCGTGACACAAGCCCTTTCGCGCGCTCCCGTTGCTGGAGCGGGTCCTTTCCGTCCGGGGTATCAGCGCGACGTCGGGGCGGGCTGAAGCAGCTCGCGCCCCAGCCGCTCGATCTCGTCCGGGAGACGACCCTCGACCGGCAGGGTGCCGTAGCCGTCCACCCACATGAGACTCAGGTGCTCCTCTTCGTGCTCGATCACGCGTCCCATGTGCCGGACGAAACGCGTCGGATGCGGTGGTTCGTCTCGCCACGTCACACCCGGTGCGTAGAACATGTAGATGTCCCACTCCGGCTCCTTCTCGTGGCGTGACTTGAGCTGCGAGAGGAATTCACGGAACCAGTGATCGTCGGGGAGCGCCGCGCGGATCTGCTCGTAGGCGTCCGGGAACACGTCGCGCCGGTATGCTCCTCCCGCGCGCCGTTTCGGGTCGTAGAATTGAGCGACACGCGGCGGAAACATCCCGGCGCTCTTGCGCGCAGCGTCTTCGCTGTCCGCCGGCATCATGGGCGACCACACGATCGTGACGGCCAGGGAGTCTTCCGGATAGCGATCGATCAGCTCCTGCTGCACGGCAGAAGCGCCATGGAGGCATTCGCCTCAGGTGGGCGAGAGGATGGCTAGGAACTGTGTTCGCCCCGATACCGTGTTGAACCGTTCTGCGAGCGGCGCGAGATCGTGCTGCAGGACGCGCAGCGACTGCTCCCGCGCGGGCTCTGCCGGGTGCCCGGTTTCGATCGGGCGCGCCTCGTATCCGGCGGTGGCGATGGTCTTGACGAGTGCTTCTGCGTCGAGGGTGGCGCCGGGAGCAAGGTGCACGACGACCGTTCCGTCGTCGTACGACGCGTCCGCGAACGCCACGCCGGGGAGCCTTCGCAGTGCGGTTTCGATTCCGGTCTCGCAACCCGTGCACGTCATGCCCACAACCCGGAGTTTGACCTCGCGTGATGCGCTGGTGGACACGAGAGCCGACCGCTCTCCGAAGACCGCGTTCACGTACTGCGGGAAGAACGTAAACGCAGCCACACCGAGCGCGGAAAGTCCGAGCATGAAACGGTTCCACGCACGCCGCCGTCGAGGCACGGGTTCGCACCCGCAGGCTTCCTCGCTCCGACGCCGTTCGGTGAGCCACACGCCCAAAGCGAG
>CAZPUV010000002.1:0-25837 GCA_964589805.1 uncultured bacterium
GCGAGACGATCACGCGCTCCGCGTCGCCAATCACGCCGGCAACGGGACCCAGGATTTCCGCTCCGAGTGCCTGCCGCGCGGCACGCAGGCGTTCGGGCGTGTAGTCCGCCGACGGGCTGGAAACCAGATCGCGGTACAGCCGGATCCGCTCGAGCGTTTCCGGGCTCTGCCCCGGCAGGATGTGCACGTCAAACCGACCCGCGGTCACGGCGAACAGGTAGGATTCGTCCCGGCCGGCCACGAAGTCCAGCAGAACCTCCCCGGGCTGCAGGACGTCGCGCTGCAGTTCATCCACCCCGGTTGTCGTTGCCATCCGGTTGACGAGGTCGCCCGCCCCGAGGCGCGGCTCCGCGATGCGCTCGATCAGAGTGCGCGTCTTGAAGCGCTGCAACACCGCAAAGAACGCGCGCTCGCGGTTCTCGCGAGGCTCCGACCCGGGGTGATCCAGCACGACGCGCGCCGCGGCGAGCAGATCGGACGCCACGCGCCGGCCGAACGATTCGCGCCACTCCGGAGCGCCGGTGCCCGCGCGAACCCCGGTGAGTGCATCCAGCGCCGCGTCCAGGGCCCGGAGCGCCTCGGCGGGCTCGCCCGCGCGACGCAGGCAGTCGCTCTCGATCAGCCGCGCGACCACCGCGCTTCTCTGCAGACCGATTCGTTCGTACTGCTCGCGGGCCGACTTCGCGAGGCCGGCGGCGGTGCGATTGTCGCCCCCGTCCCTGCGAATCTCGGCGCGGAGCAGGGTCGCGTCGGCGCGCGATTCGGCAAGCGAGCCGGTTGCAGCGGGCCCGAACCGCTTCTCCATCAGCGCGAGCGCGGAGTCCGGTTCTCCCGACGCGGCCATGATGCGCGCCAGCGTTACCGTGACCGCTTCCACGCGCCCCGCGTGCAGACGGCCGGGTTGCGCGGCGAAACGGCGGAACACGGCGCTCGCGCGACCGGTCTCGCCCCGCGCGAGGTAGACGTTGGCCAGATCCATCTCGATCGCGTCCGCGAATTCGAGGTTGCCGGTCTCCAGGCATACCTGCCTCGCCCGCACCAGAACGGACTCCGCCGCGGCGTACCGACCGCGGTACGCCTCGGCGAGGGCGAGGTTGAGCGCCGGCTGGATCTGGCCGCGCGCGAATCCCGTCTCGAGTCCCAGTTCGTACGCGCGCCGGTAGTACGCGAGCGCGCGCCCCATGTCGCCGTGATCGAATTCCATGAAGCCCAGGCTGTTGAGCGCCCACATCTCGTTGACCGGATCACGCACTTCGCGCGACACGACCCATACGCGCTGATAGCACTGCATCTGTCCCCGCGAGTCGCCGAGGGTGCCGAGCACCTCACCCAGACCGAGCAGGGGCGTCAACTCCTGGCTGCGGAAGCCGCCGGCGCGGAAGAGCTCGATCGCGCGCATGTACTCGTCGCGCGCGCGTACCGTCTCGCCACGAACCTGGTGCACGTACGCGATACTGCTCCACGCCCACGCCTCGTCGCCCGAACTCCGGACGGCGCGCGCGAGCTGGAGGCGCTTTTCGTAGTACGGCAGCGCCTGTTCGTACTGGCCGCGCCCGACGAGAACGAACCCCTTGTAGTTCAGGGCAGGCATCCAGCCCAGCGTGTCGCGCGCGGCGCGCGACATTCCGATGGCGAGGTCGATGGCGCTTTCTGCCTGGGCCTGTCTTCCCTGGGCAAGGTAGACGCGTCCGCGCTGCGCGATGAGGCGTCCCGCAAGCGCGGAGTCCCCCGCCTGGAGCGCGCGCGGCACAAATGCGTCGAGGAGGGTCAGGATCGTGTCATAACGCGCGGCGAAGAACAGAGAATCGGTGAGCCGGACCTGCGGATGCGGCGCGGGCCGCTTCCCCGGGGCGGCCGCGAGTGTCCCGGCGAGGAACAACGCGAGGAGGATTGCACGGAGCGTCTTGAAATACATGGCGACGGCGGCGTTGTTCTTCGGGGGTTCCCCGCCCCCACCCGGTTCGGAACGTCACCGTCCGGGTGAGAGCGGGGAAACGCCAGGCCGGTCCATCACCGCGTGGCTGCAGCCATCACGGGGTGCTGGCACCATTCGGTTCTCTTGGAGCGTCCGGCCGCCGCGCGTCGCGGTCCCGGTCGCGGTCCCGGTAGTCGCGATCCCGGTCGCCGCGCCCGCGGCCACCGCGGCGCCCGCGGCGCATATCGCGCGGCTCACGCTGGTCGCGCGGCTCACGCTGATCGCGCGGCTCACGCATCGAGCGCGGCATTTCGTCCGGCCGAAGTGCGTTGGCCTTGCCACGCAGGAATCGCTTGCACTCATAGATGATGTCGAACAGGTCGTTCCAGAGCTTCGCGAACAAGGCCAGCACGATACCGGTAACCAGGACGCCAACGACGTCGTCGGCGATGTCCACGCCGTAGAAGCCGAGGTATGAATCGAATGCGGGAGTGTCCCGCAGCATGGCCAGAACATTGATGCGCCCGAGCGCGGCGACGATCACGCCGATGAGCACGGACCGGGCATACAGGGTCCTCATGTTGGCGAACCGCCCGGTGAGATCGATGTCCCCGTGGCGCCAGTAGTTGCTGACCACGGTGACGATCATGCTCGCAATGGCGATCAGGCGCAGGACTGCGCCAAATGATTGTTGATCCACTAGTCTTCTCCTCCTTGGGAGTATGGGCGGGAATATTGGCGGGAATACTATCCCGCTGGTTGCTCCCGCGTCAACGACACGATACGGCTGCCAAGTCCCTGCAAATGCGCCATATCGTGCGATGCGACGACGACCGCGCCACCCGCCTCGAGCCGCCTCTCAACGAGCCCGCGAAGCACCGCTCTTCCGCCCGCATCCAGGCAGGACGCGGGCTCGTCGAGGAGCAGGAGCGGCGGTGCCAGCGACTCGGCAATGGCGAACGCCACGCGACGCATTTCGCCGAACGACAATTGAAAAGGGGAACGATCCATGAACGAGTCTGGATCGAGCCCCGAAGAACGCAGGCTTTCCGCCGCCCGCGTTTCGATCGATCCGGCCGACAGGCCGTGTCGCACGAGCCCGAACGCGATCTCCTCGCGCACGGTCTCGGCGAAGAACAGCCGTTCCGGACTCTGCGGAAGGTAGAGCGCGAATCCGTCCGCGCGCATGACCCGGCCCGCGGCCGGTTCGAGCGCACCGCCGGCGATGAGAAGCAGCGTGGACTTTCCGGCGCTGTTGGGTCCGAAGACCCCCACGCACTCTCCCGCGGACACGCGGAGGTCGACCCCGTCGAGAACGGGTTCACCTCCGTAGGCGAACCGGACCCCGCGCATCTCGAGCACGGCCGCCCCCGGGGCCCGCGACGCCGGCGGTTCCTGGTCGGCGCGGGCCATCGATCCGACGCCGGGCGCTCCGGCCGGCGCCCCGTGGTAGACGACCCGCCCGGCTTCGAGCACGACGGCACGCTCCGCGAGTGCGATGTCCTCGCCCGGCGTCGCCCAGACCACCGAGGCGCCCCGCTCGTTGAGTTCGCGCACGAACCCGGTGACGCGCACGCGGTACTCGGTGTCGAGATACGCGAGCGGTTCGTCGAGCAGCAGTACTTCGGGATCTTCGAGCCACACGGTCGCCATCGCGAGCCGCTGTTTCTCTCCCCCGGAGAGACGGTGGGGGCTCCGTCCCATCATGCCGCCGAGTGCAAAGCGTTCCACCGCGTCGGCAATGCGGTCCTGGCGCGCGTCCGCTTCCGGCGCGACGGACAGCGCGAGTTCCTGTCCGACGCTCGAGGCAACGAACTGGTCGTCCGGGTCCTGCATGAGCATCGCCACGCGCGGGCGCCGTCCACCGGCGCCGTTCCGGCTCACGCTGCCCGACGCGAGGGGCACGAGCCCGGCCAGCACGGCGAGAACGGTGGTCTTGCCCGAGCCGTTCGGACCGGAAACCGCGATCCACGATCCCGGCTCCACATCCAGCGAGACGCCGTCCAGCGATGGCCGCTCATTGCCGCGGTAGGAAACGACGGCATCGCGAATGGATATGAGGGGATTCTCCACGGGAATACGTTCAGGGTACACGCTGCGGCTCCGCGCGCATCATGCGCCGCCGCGGGCATCGTGCCACGCGCGGCGGATCGCCTCGAAAACCTCGAGCAGGGGCTGGCCGGTGCGGGCCGCGATCTCGCGGCAGGATTCGTATTCCGGACTCGCACGTTCACCGCCGTCCGGCAGGACGGCCACCTTGACGCGGGCCGGACCATGCGCGGTCTCGATGGTGTCGATGCGGCGTTCGAGTTCGACGCGTTCCTCGCGCGCCACGCGCAGTCCCAGCGTCGTCGTGTTCTTCAGCAGGAAGCCCGACATGCGGTCGGCGTCGGCCTGTTCGCAGATGACCGTTACTTCGACGCCGGGGCGGTTCTTCTTCATCAAGACCGGTGTGTAGTACACCTCGAGCGCGCCGGTTTCGAACAGTCGATGCATCGCGTCACCGTATATCTCCGGGTTCATGTCGTCGATGGTGCAACGGATGATCGCGACCGCGCGCGGCCTCGCTTCCAGGACGTCCGCGAGTGACACGCGCACCACATTGGGCAGTCCGTCGGAATCACGCGTCCCTGCGCCGTATCCCACGCGGCCCTGCACCAGGCGCGCGTCTCCCGGGAGGGGCGTGAACGCCGCCGCGATGATCGCCGCCGCGGTGGGGGTCACCAGCTCCTCGCGCCGCTCCGAGTACACGATCTCGTGCCCCGCGAGCAACTCGAGCGTCGCCGGCGCGGGCACGGGCATCTCGCCGTGATCGCCCCGGATGATGCCGCCGCCTCCGACGGTCAGGTTGACGTAGTGAAACGCCTCCACGCCGAGCGATTCGGCACAGGCGAAGAAACCGACGATGTCGACGATCGCGTCGAGCGCTCCCACCTCGTGAAAGTGGACCTTCTCCGCCGTCGTGCCGTGAACCCTCCCTTCGGCCGCGGCCAGGCGCGCGAACGCGTCCTTCGACCGGCGACGGACGATCCCGCTCAATCCCGGCGCCGAGTCGATGATCTCGACGACCTGTTTCAGGTGGCGGTGGGCGTGTTCGGCGGGCGTCCCCACGGAGAGCCGCCGGGCCGCGAACGCGCCGCGGCGGACGGTCTCCTCGTCCAGGGTCACCTTCGCGAGCGCGGGAATCGAGAACATCGTCTCGCGCAGGACGTCCAGGGACGCACCGGCGTCGATCAGTGCGGCGAGAAGCATGTCGCCGGCCGCGCCCGAGAATGCGTCGACGATCAGAGCCCTGCTCATCCGCGCTCGCCCCCCCGCCGCCTCCCGACGTCCGGATCGTGCACCCTGGCGACGATCATGGACGCCGCGCAGCCGGCACCGAAGCCGTTGTCGATGTTCACCACGGTGACGCCGGCGGCGCAACTCGTCATCATCGAGAGCAGCGCCGCCAGACCTCCGAAGCTCGCGCCGTAGCCCACGCTCGTCGGCACCGCGATGACGGGCGCCTTCGAAATGCTCGCAACGACGCTCGCCAGCGCCCCTTCCATGCCGGCGGCGACGATGACGACGTCGGCCTCCTCGATCATCGACTGGTAGGCGAGCAGGCGGTGCACTCCGGCAACACCGACGTCGTAGATACGGTCGACGTTGCATCCCAGCAACACGGCTGTGATCGCCGCCTCCTCGGCCACGGGGATGTCGGTGGTGCCGGCCGTGATCACGAGCACATAACCACGTTTCTTCTGCGGGGTCTGCTCGAGGAAGAACACCCGTGCCGCGTCGTGCCACGTGCCCTCCGGGAACCGCCGCAGCAGTGCCTCTCCGGCCTCGGGCGCGCAGCGCGTTACCAGCAGGTTGGTCTTCTTGCCCAGAATCGACCGGGAGATGGCGAGAATCTGTTCGACCGTCTTCCCCGCGCCGTAGATCACCTCGGGAAAACCGCGGCGCAGCGTGCGGTGGTGGTCCACCTTGGCGAAGCCCATGTCTTCGAAGGGAAGCGTGCGAAGGTGCTCGAGAACCTCGTCTTCACCGATGCGCCCGGACTTGAAATCGCCGAGGAGCGCGCGCAGCGCGTCGAGATTCATGTCAGCATTCCGAGAAGGACGACTCGAGGCCGGCCTGGGACTCGTAGGGGACGTCGGCGAGTGGTCCGATACGGTCGAGGTACGCACCCATGATGTCCTTCACTTCCGCGAGTGTCCTCGACTGCATGAGCCGACCGCGCGTCTCGCGCGCGTTGGGAATGCGCTTGAGGTACGCCGCCATCACCTTGCGCGACGCGATGACTCCGCCGGGTTCGCCCTCGAGCGCGACCGATCCGGCAACGTGACGCACCATCGTTTCCGCGCGTTCGCGCGGGGTCGGCGGTGTGAATTCTCCGCCTTCGAGGACCGACTTCACCTCGTCGAACACCCACGGATTTCCGATGGCCGCGCGACCGATCATCACCGCGTCGCACCCGGTGTGCTCGTGCATGCGGAGCACGTCGGCGGCGCATCGCACGTCGCCATTGCCCACCACCGGAATCGAAACCGCGCGCTTCGCTTCGGCGATCAGATCCCAGTTGGCGAGCCCTGTGAAACCCTGTGCGCGCGTGCGCGCGTGGATGGCGAGCATGGACACACCGGAACCCTCGATGGCGATCGCGAGCTCGCGGACCTTCTCGCCCGTCGGCTTGTCCCAACCCGCGCGGATCTTGGCGGACACCGGAACCGCACTGCGCCGCACGACCTCGGTGCAGATGTCGGACAGGAGCCGCGTGTCCTTCAGCACGGCCGAGCCGCCGTTGCCGTTGACGATCTTCTTCACCGGGCAACCGAAATTCATGTCCAGGTACTCGGGTTGATGCTGGGAGAGCATCGCGGCGGTCTCGCCCATACGCACCGGATCGCCGCCGAAGATCTGGAGCGACAGCGGGCCGTGCTCCATGTCGAGTCCGCTGGTTGCCCTGCAGTCCTTCTTCTTGCCGCGCGTCATCGCTTCCGAACTGATCATCTCGGTGACGACCATGTCGGCGCCGTGGTCGAGACAGATGCGCCGGAACGGCGCGGTCGTGACTCCGCACAGCGGAGCCAGAATGACGCGCGCGCCGTTGGGCAAACCTCTGAGCCGGGAAAGAACCATGAGAATCGGCACCATCATAATGTGAATCGGGGTACCGCGCAACGGCTAAGTCTTGCAATGACAACGAGAATTGCCTATCTTGCCATCCGTCCGACCATGCAGACCCGATTCGTCGTCACCATTCCCACACGGGACTCCCGCCCGGTCATCGCGGACTGGTATCCCGCCCTTTCACCCGGGGGGAACGCGAGCCCCCGCCTCGTGGTCATGTGCCACGGGTTCAAGGGCTACCGGCGCTGGGGGTTCATCCCGATGGTCGCCCTGCGGCTCCAGGCGGAGGGCTTCGGCGCGCTGGTGATGGACTTCTCCCACAATGGCCGCGTGCCCGCCGATGGTACGGCACGCCTGTCCCCGGACGACTCGTTCGTGGCACTCGACCTGTTCCGGGAAAACACCATCGGTCGCGAGCTCGACGACCTCACCGACGTTCTGGCCTGGATTCGCGGCACCGGTCAAACCGCGCTCGGGTTGCCGCGCGACGCGACCATCGGCCTCTGGGGGCACAGCCGGGGCGGGCTGGTGACGATCCTCAAGGCGCTGGAGGACCCCTCCATCGGCGCGCTGGCCACGTGGTCGGCGCTCGCGGAACCGCGCCGTTACACGGAGCGGCAGAAGAAACTGTGGCGGGAAGCGGGAGAGTTGAGATTCACCGACTACGCGAGCGGAGTTTCACTCGCACTTGGCATCGCGCTGCTCGACGACATCGAAACCAACCGCGAGAAGTACGCGGCCGGCGATCGCGCCAAGGATCTGACCGCTCCGCACCTGGTCGTGCATGGCGAGCACGACCCCACCGTACCGGTGGCGGATTCGTACCGCTACTACGACACGCCGTCGATCAAGGCGGACAAGAAGCTGCTCCGGCTACTCACGGGACACACGTACGGCTGGGACGACGGGCGGATTGCGAGCGAGGCGCTCGAGAATGCGATGAAGGCCACGGTCGAGTGGTTCGACGCGTATCTGCGTGCTGCGTCGGTTTCCTGACGGGCGTCCGTCACTTCGCCGGTTTCTTGAACTCCGCGGTCCAGTTATCCACGAGCACGAGCCGAAGGCGCGGATTCGCATTCGCCGACGCCGCGTTGTACGACATCACGAAGCGCTTGCCGCCGCGGTCGACGTCGTACGCACTGGTGCGTCCGATGATGACGCGCGCCTCGTCGATCCGGAAGATCTCACGCGGATAGCCTAGCTGCAACTCGGCCTTCTCGGCAACATCCACTTCCATCATGGACGTGTCGGACGTGAAGTACAGCCGCCCGCCGGCCGGATCCCACCGCGGTCGGCTTCCGGCGTCCACCGAGACCTGCCACTTTCCCTCGCCGCCCGGGAAGCGCGTGAGATAGACCTGGTTCCTGCCCGACTCGTCGGATTCGTAAGCGACGTAGTCACCCGACGGCGAGATGCGCGCCTCCTGTTCGGCGGCCCGGGTGCTCACGAGTGGCGTCGCCGTGGTCGTCGAATCCGCGGGCATCTTCACGATGAAGATGTCCGAGGAGCCCGTGGTCGCGTTGTCGTCGTCGAACGTCATCCACTTGCCGTCGCGGGAAAGATCGGGACTCCATCCCCTTCGAACCGCCATGGCCTCGCCGGTGCCATCCGCGGAACGGGCCAGGATGAGGGCGCCGGAAACCGCCGTGTAATACACCGTCTTCCCGTCCGGCGACCACGACGGGTGGATTTCCCAGGACGCGTCGAACGACAACCTCTGGCGCGTCCGACGCGCGAGATCGAACACCCAGATGTCACCGTTGTTGTTGCCCTCGTTGACCACCCCGACAATGCGGTTTCCGTCGGGCGAGATGGCCGGGTGCCCCGCGAGTTCGTAGACGTCGCTGATCGCGCTTTCGAGGGTTCCGTCCCGCCCGATCCACGCGAACTGCGCGTGCGCCACGTCGCCCCCGGCCCGGTACACGAGGAGCCCGTCGGGACCGGGACAGGGCTCCGACCCGTCGAGCGCGATGAGAAAGGGTTCGCCCGTGGCTTCCAGCGACGACAACGAGAACGGAAGCGCCCAGATGCCGGCGTTGGTGGGCGTGCGCCGGAAGAGGATGTGTCCGGTGGACGAGTAGCGCGGCGTCCAGATTCGCTGATCCTTCAGCGTGAGCAGCGTCTTGCGCCTGCCGTCCGCGTACACGACGATGGTGTTGGGCCCTCCTTCGGCGAGGTGCGTCACGAACAGATAGCCGCGTCCGCCCGGAAGCGCGCCCGGCTCGTGGAGGTCGGTCTCGCCCGGCTCCTTCGGCACGATCTCCACCGGGTCTCCACCCAGCGCCGGCACCTCGAGCAGCCCCTTCGATCCCGTCGTGAAGACGATGCGGTCGTTCTCGGTCCATACCGCGCCCGACCCGCCCGTGAACGACTCGCGCGTGGAACTCACGATGGTGCTGGCGCCGCCCGACGCGCTCACGCGGTAGAACGTGGTGCCGACCCGATAGCCGATCTGTTCTCCGTCCGGCGACCAGAATGGAGTCTCCGCCCTTGCGGTTCCCGGAATCTCGATGGCTTCGAGCTTGGACAGGTCGCGGACCCAGAGATGGTCGTTCGTTATATAGGCGATCCGCCTGCCGTCCGGTGACAACGCCACGCGGAAGTCGCTCAGGCTCGTCTCGGCTTCGTCGAGCTCGATGGCGAGCTTGCGCAGCTGCGCGTCCCGGCGCGGGGGCGTTACGGCCCGTGACGCGAAGAACGCGGCCGCGGCAATCGCGAGGGTGGCGATCCCCCAGACGAGGTTGGCGCGGAAACGCGCCGGGCCGTCGCGGCGCGCGGCCGCGGCCGGAGCCTGTTCGGCGTCGGGTTCCGCGTGCCGCGCGTGGTCGATCGCGATGCGCGCCTCGCCGATATCCCGCAGGCGGAGCTTCGTGTCCTTCTCGAGACAGCGCTTCAGCAGTTCGCGGATCGCGCGGGGTGTGTTCGGTGGCAGGCTGCTCGGGTCCGGCTGCGTCTTCAGGACCGCGGCGAGCGTGTCGCTCACCGTGTCCCCCGCGAAGGCCTGATTCCCCGTGAGCATTTCGTAGAGCACGGCTCCGAACGCGAAGACGTCCGAACGCTTGTCCACGTTCTTGCCCCGCGCCTGCTCCGGACTCATGTACGCGGCCGTCCCCAGGATCACGCCCGCCACCGTGGGCGAACTCGCCAGCACGGTCGGCGACTGCGACAACCGCGGGTCCGTTCCGTCGTCGGACTCGAACGCCTTCGCCAGACCGAAGTCCAGCACCTTCACGCGACCTTCCGGCGTGATCTTGACGTTTGCCGGCTTGAGGTCGCGATGCACGATGCCCTGCTCGTGCGCGTACTCCAGCGCCTCGGCGATGTCCCTCGCGATCGGGAGCGCCTCCTCCAGTGGAATCGGTCCCTGTGCCAGGCGCACCGACATGTCGTCGCCCGGAACCAGTTCCAGCACCAGGAATCGCTTTCCGGCGGCATGCTCGAGTCCGTAGATCGACGCAATGTGGGGATGGTTCAACGCCGCGAGCAGGCGCGCCTCGCGCTCGAAGCGCCCCAGCCGTTCGGGATCGTCCGCGAACGCAGGAGGAAGGAGCTTCACGGCCACGTCTCGGCCCAGGCGCGTGTCGCGCGCGCGGTAGACTTCGCCCATTCCTCCCGCGCCGATCTTCTCGAGGATTTCGTACGTACCGAGTTTTTGAATTTCCATGTGAATCAGCGCGTCAGTATACCGAATCGTGACCGTGCCGCGAAAGAGAAAGCGGGCTCCGCTCGTTACCGCGGAGCCCGCTTCGTCACTCAACCAGCAGAAGTGGATTCGCCGGTCTCTTACTTCAGCATCACGATCTTGCGGGTCTCGCTGTGCGACCCCGCGATCATCCGCACGAAGTAGATCCCGGACGTCACCGCACGACCTGCATCGTCCGATCCCGTCCACACCGCCTGGTACTCGCCCGCCGGCTTCGTTTCGTCCACCAGCAGCCGCACCAGGTCACCCCGCACGTCGTAGATCGCGATCCGCACGCGCTCGCTCCCCGTCAACGCATACACCACCGTCGTCTGAGGATTGAACGGATTCGGGTGGATCGACGTCAGCCCCGTCGCCTTCGCAACGGCCTTCGGATCCTCCGGAGCACCCTGCGGCGGCGTCACCGGCATCCACAGGGTCGGCATCGTCACCGGAGCACCCAGCGCAAAGATGTCGCTCACCAGGTAGTCCACCCCCGACGGCGTCGTGAAGTGGATTCCCAGCGGCCCGTGTCCGCGCTCGTTCTTGATGCTCCCCGCCGGGTCGGTCGTGCTGTACGACGACGGCGCTCCCGTGAGACCCGCCATCGCATCCCCCGGGGAGAACAGCGCGAGGTCCAGCCGCCCGTCGTTGTTCACGTCCACCCGCCGCGTCTCGGTCGCCTTGAGAACACCCCGAGTGTTCCCCAGGTACACCCGCGACACGTCCAGTTCCTGCGCTTCCACCGCGCCCGCCGTCGGAACGATCACCGCGAACTTCTCCCCGGCTCCCGTCAGCCGCTTCCCGTCCGCGCTGAACCCCGTCGACGCGAGCGCCGCCGCCGACTGGTCATGAGGCACTCGCACGCACACCGTGTCGAACGCCTCGTTCCCGGACATGTCCATCGCCTTGTAGATGACCGTGTACTTCCGGCCATTTCCGCCACCCATCCGCTCCGACCGCAGGTCGATGCACTCGTCCGCCGTCCCGATCAGGGCCCCCTGGATGTCGTTCGCCGTGTTGCCGTCGCCCTTGTCGTTGTCCGGCTCGTTCGACTCCACCTTCCGCAACACCCAGGTCGGGTTCGGATCGCAGATGTCCGTCACCGTGATCGTCTCGATGCACACCGTCACCATCTTGTGGTTCGGCGGCCACAACGCATCCCGGTCCAGCACCACGTCGATCTCCGGCGGCGTCGTGTCCTCCACCGTCACCTTCGCCGTGCACTCCGACTTGTTGTTGTGGTCGTCCTTCGCCGTGAAGGTCACGATCGTCTCGCCCATCGGGAAACAATCCGGTGCGTCGTTGGTTAGCGTCGGGCTCGCGTCGCACACGTCCGTCGCCGCGAAACTGCCCAGCCACGCCGCCAGCTCCGCCTTCGTCACACCGCAGTAGCCCGTACACTCTTCCGTGATATCCGCCGGGCAGAACGTGATCGTCGGCGGTGTCGTGTCCTGTACCTTGACGTCGACGTAGTCGGTGTCGTTGTACGTGCCGTCGGAGACGATGAGTTGCACGGTCTTCGTGCCGAAGGGGAAGTTCCCCGTCGGTTTCTGCAACGTGGCGTCGTCGAAGGTGACGCCGGCCGCCGACCAGGCATACGTCAGCGCCGCACCTTCCGGATCGCTGGAACCGGAACCATCCAGCATCACCGGCGTCGTCGTCGGAGACGTGCACTCGGCCGTGATGTCCGTGCCCGCGTTCGCCGTCGGCGCGCAACCCCGGTTCAGCAGGTTCGGCCGCAGGACCAGCAGCGTCGAAACCGCTTTCGTCCGGCTCTGGGGCGAAAACACGTCGCGGCAGAGTTTCGGCGCATACGACATGATCTGGTGCGTATCGGGGTTGTAGGAATCCCCGTTGCCGTCCGTCTCGGTGCCGTAGTAGTTGCAACTCGCGTCGATGTTCGTTCCCTCGTCCAGGGTGGGATCCGCGGGCGTATCGCAGAGCTTGTCGCCCGCGGTTCCACAGTTGGAACCGTCGACGAGTTCCGCGCCGAATGCGGTCTCATGCGTGTGGAACAGATCGAGGTAATGACCGATCTCGTGCGGGAACGTGGACGGATTGCCGGCCGTTCCCGTACAGCCGTTGTTCATCGCGACACCCTGCGGGGATGACGTCGTGAACGAGCCGCGGCCGCAGAGACCACCGCTTTCGTTGGAGAGATTCGGGGTGAAATACACGTTGATCGCGTTCGCGACCACGTTCTCCTGGATGAGCGCGTCGATTTCAGCACCGGTGTCGATGTTGTAGTAGTAGTCGTCGTCATCGATGTAATCGACACTCAGAAGCAGGAACTTGATCCCTGTTCCCGTGTAGGCGGTGTTGCAGTCCTGAACCCCCTGGTTCAGGCGCGCCAGCGTCAGACCACCCGTTCCTCCGGATGTGCGCACGATGTGAGCCGCGATGGGCACACAGTACGGCGGCGCCTGAGCGCCGTCCGGAATGGTGATGGGTCCGAACTGGGCCTCACGGGCCAGGAACGCTTCGACCTCGGCGGCCGACAGCTCGGTACCGCACCGCCACGGGGGCGGGACTTCGGGGCCTGCGTCGGACGGGGTCGTTCGGGGTAACAAGGAAAGTACTGCCAATACTGCCACTGCTGGGAGAAACCGTTTCATTGTCGGCCTCCGGGGGTTCGGGTGGCTGGCTGGCATCCAGCGGGTCGTGGGATTGAAGCGTCGGTATGCTACCATAGGCTCCACGCTCATGCAACATCGTGCTTGGAAAACGGGACTCCGGACTCTTCTTCTCGCGATCCCGGCGCTCGTGTTCGCCGGACCGGCGTGCATCGGGGGCACGCCCGCGAGCGACGCGGGCGTCGTGATTCGCTGCGGCGCATCCCTCCAGATCGGTCCGGAAGACGGGGCGCGGCCGGACTGGGGACGGACCCGGCGGAGCTGGAGTGCGACGCTGCGCGCGGACACGCTCACGCTCTTCCGCCAGGGCCAGTGCGGCGACGAATGCGCCTACCGTGACGAGATCGTGCTCACCGGTCTCGACCTCGAATGTCCGCGGCTGGTCGTCGCGCGGCGGACGCGGAGCGAATCGGGTTCTCCGCTGGGGCCGGTCGGCAGGACCATCGAAGCGAACCGGGGCACGCTGGACTTTCAGGACTGGTCGGGCCCGAGGGGTGTGGTGAGCGGAAGGCTGACCGCCGAGTTGGTGTTGACCTTTTACGTGCGATTGGATTCATTGGAAGCAGAATGAAACAGCGGCTGGCCGGAATCGTGGTCTTCCTCGTCGTCGCGAGCGTCGTCGCCGGGATCGCCTGGCAGCGCCGGGACTCCGCCGCGGCCCGACAGGACCGCATGGTGCGCGCGTTCCTCGCCGTGCTCCCCGATAGCCTTTCCTCCGAACACCGGCTCGAAATCCAGCAGCTCTTCCACATGTTCTACCTGCGGGCGGGACGCGGCGAGGTGGCGAAGGAAGACGTGGACCGGATCACGAACGAGCTGGCCCGCCACACATCGCAGGGCAAGATAGCCCCGAACGAACTCCTTCATTTCATGGCGGACGTCGGCTATACGACGTACAAGGGCGACCCCCGATACAACCTCAAGGACAAGTCGGTGGACCACCCGGTCCTCAATCCGTCGTCGGCGATGTATCCGCTGCGATTTACTGGACTTGAATACGATTCCGCGTTCTGGGCCGACTTCGAACAATGGAGGAAGGAACACCCGGAGTTGACGGACTCGCTGTTCAGGAACGAATCAGAGGAGATGTCGGAGTACTAGCCGCGCTTCGGCGACGGGGCGCCGCCGTTCAGGACGAGCCGCTTCAGGACCTCGCGCTCGACGTCCCGGAAGTTCCTGAATTCGACATGCGCGATGTTCCGCGCCCGGCAGTGTTCCAGCAGGTCGCCCTTGGCGAACACCAGGTCGGCGCTTTCGCACGGGCAGCGGTCGGAAAGACCATCTCCAACGTAGACGATGAAGTAGCCCTCCTGGCGATAGCGGAACACGTGGTGGGTCTTGCAGCATCCGCAGTCGGTGCACTCGAGCAGGTTGTACCATGGGAACTCGACCCGCATCTTCTGTCCCTCGAGGCGCAGCCGGTTGGCGAAGAACTCGATTTCCCCGAGACCATTCCTGAACAGAATCTGCTCGATATAGTAGTCGAGTCCGTCGCTCAGTACGACGACCTCCATGCCACGCTGGCGGGCGAAGTCGTGGAAGTCCTTGAAGTAGGGGTCGAGCGGGCGGGAGTGAACGAATCTCTGCAGCTCGTCCCTGCAGCACTCGACCAGCGAGGCCTCGTGCTCCAGACATTCGCGCGACGAAATTTCGCCCCGCTTCCAGCGGGACAGCACTTCCGCCGCCCCGTCGCCGGTTGCGAAGGTCCGGAACAGCAGGTTGCCCACGTCGTCCTGGGCGACCGTGCCATCGAAATCGCATAACACGGCGATCTTGCGCATCTCACTCACCAGGGGATGGGGCCGTGCCGAGCGTCAGCGCTTGACCGCAGCCTTCTTGACGCTGTTCTCCTGCTCCGCGTAACGGAACAGGTCCTTGAGCGTCGGATTCTTCTGGATCATCTTGAGAGCTTCCTGGAGCTCAGGATCGTGATCCAGCACCACACGGTACATCGCCTTGCGACCGAACTTGTTGTTCACCACTTCGCGGGCGATCATGGTTCGGATGTAGTCCACGTTTTCCTCGGTGAGTTCTTCCTTCTTGTACTCGAACTTCCTGGTTCCGAGGAACTTGTAGAAGTCGTTGAGCATCGCATCGGTCGTGCGGAAGTTCTCCGTGACGTTGTGGTCCTTCAGATAGTCCACCGCGAACGAGAAACCAAGACCGTCGCGCTCGAGCCTGCGCATCAGATCCGTGTATTCCCGCGGCTCATACTCGAGGTCCGGCGTGATCCCTCCCCCGCCGTAAACGACTCTCCCGCTCGACGTATAGTAGACGGGCTTTTCCCTGGCGCTGCGGATTTCCGGGACCTCCGACGTGTTGCTGTCCGTGGCCTGGCCCGTGCCGGTGATCTCGTCCACGCCCATGCCGCCATCGTTCATCGCGGTGACGTCCGCCCCGCCGTGCGGATCCCGCTCGTCCTTGTGGATGCTTCGGCCGGACGGCGTGTAGTACTTCGCTGTCGTGAGCTTCACCGCTTCCGAGTCGGAGAGCTGGAATACGGTCTGCACCGTTCCCTTGCCAAATGTGGTCTGGCCGACGACGAGCGCCTGGTCCCAGTCCTGCATGGCACCCGCGAAGATCTCTGATGCGCTGGCGCTGTTCCCGTTCACCATGACCACGATCGGGTAGCCCCGGTGCACCTGCCGGTTCGACGAGTAGTACTTGCGGTTCGCGTTCGATAGCCGGCCCTTCGTGTAGACGAGCAGTTTGTCCTTGCCGAGGAACAGCTCGCTCACTTCGGTCGCCGTCTGCAGGAGCCCGCCCGGGTTCTGGCGGAAGTCCAGGACGAGGGCGCGTATGCCCTTGCTTTCGAGGTCGGTGAGCGCTTCCTGCATCTCCTGCGCCGTGCGCTTGGCGAAGTTGGAAACGCGCATGTAGCCGACACCGTCGTTGAGTACGCCGTGGTACGGAACACTGGTCACGTTGATGATCTCGCGTGTCAGCACGTATTCGGTCGCCCCGGGCTGGCCGGGCCGGCTCACCTTGAAGCGCACCTTGGACCCGGGATCACCACGCAGCAATCCAACCGCCTTGTCGACCGCCCAGCCCTCGGTGGACTGGCCCTCGATCTCCGTGATCTGATCGCCACCGCGGATTCCAGCCCGCTCCGCGGGCGTTCCGTCGATGGGCGACATCACGGTCGGGTAGTTGTCCCGGAATGAAATCAGAATCCCCAGCCCGCCGAACTCGCCGCGGGTGCTGACCATCAGGTCCTCGTACTCGAGGCCGGCGAGGAACTGGCTGTGCGGATCGAGATCGCTGAGCATCCCCTCGATGGCCTTGTTGATCAACCGGTGCGTGTCGACCTCGTCCACGTAGTTCTGCGAGACCTTCTCCAGGATCTTGGTGAATATCTCGAGGTCGTGGTAGACGTCGGTCTTCCGGTCCCTGGCCGTGCTCTGTCCGAACGGGCCGAAGGCGATGGCGCCGACCGCGATGAAGGCAGCGGCGACGATGAGGTGACGTGGGGTGAAGCGCTTCACGAAGAGCCTCCTAAGCTCGAAGGACACGGCGGCTAACCGGCTTCCTTTTCTGCACTTGCAACATACATTCCAGTTTCCCCGTGCCGGGGTTCGCGGGCCCGCGGCGGACCGGCGTCCGGCCCCGAAACCCGTCTAAGCCGCCGAAATATAAATGAATCGGAGCGGTGCGGCAACCGGGCCTTTTCGCGCGCGAGGGATGCCTGCTAGACTCCGCCGACCGCCGCGAACGGGCGGGAACACCCAGCATGCAGAGGAAACCGCGCTTCATCGTCTTCGAAGGCCTCGACGGGGCCGGCACCACCACCCAGGCGGCCCGGCTGCAAGCCCTGTTTACGGCGAAAGGCACGCCGAGTTTCCTCACGAATGAACCCACGCCGGATCCGGTGGGGGCGTTCATCCGCCGCCTCCTCACGGGCCGGGAGAGAGCCGAAGACGGCACCGCCTACCGCCCGGACGAGAGGGTGATGGCCCTGCTGTTCGCCGCCGACCGACTCGCGCACTCCGCGGTCATCCGCGGGCGCCTCACCGGTGGCGAGCACGTGGTGTGCGACCGCTACGTCTTCTCATCGATGGCGTATCAGACACTCGACCCGGAGATCCGCCCCGAGTGGGTGATCGGCGTGAACCGGGGGTGCGCGCTTCCCGATGTCACCCTGTTTCTCGACGCGCCGGTGGACGTGTGTCTCGCCCGCGTGTCGGCGCGGAGCGGCGACACGACGATCTACGAGAACCAGGCCCACCTGGAAACCGTCGCAGCGAACTACGAGAAGTTGCTGCCGGTCTACGAGACCAGTTTCGGGAATACCGTGAGGATCGACGGGACGATGAGCGTTGATGACGTGCACGCGGCGGTCGTCGATGCGCTCGGCATCGACTGACCGCCGCCATGCCCGTCACTTCTCCGGGGTCCGGGCGGGCTTGCTGCCCCCGCCGGATTCCCCGTCTCAGCTAACGATACAGAGCCTTGACCTTGCCCCAGGTGCTCTCTTCCGTCCTGACCGGGAACTCCTTGAGCGCCGGAGCACACAGGCAGTCGTTGTCGAACACCCCGATCTGCCAGTAGCCGAACTGGTCCGTCGTGGTGATGGAGCGCGTAATCGGGTTCGGGTTCTGCACGATGTAGCACGTCAGATGCGCGGCGTGGTCGATGATGGGATAATACACGCCATCAGCGTACTTATCGACCGGATTGCAGAAGTACTTCCCGCGCAACACCATCACCTGGCTCGTGCCGAACTGGTCGACCAGGATCACCGGAGTGAGGACATCCGGCGCGCCGATCGCTTCGTAGCAGACGTAGTGGTTCGCCACCGGCAGGGGACCCGTCCCCGGCGGGACGTTCTTGAGCGCCGGATTCAGCAGGTAAGCCGCGTTTCCCAGCACCCACGGGTGGGCGCCGAACTGGTCGATACCGAGAACCGTGCGCGTCGGCTGCGGAGCGAAGATCCGCCACCATGTATGATGTCGGTCCGGATCGATCATCGGGAAATGCGTACCGTCGGCGTGAATCTTCTCCGCCGGATTCGCAAAGCGCTCCAGCGTCAGATCCACGGCCGTGAACGAACCGAACTGGTCTGTCAGCACGATCGGTTTGACGATCGTCAGCGGAGTGGCGTGGTAAACATTGTAATGATTCTCGTGCGGCAATACCGGCTGCGCGAATACCGACGAGGCCGACAGCACGAACAATGCCGCAAGCATGAGCGCGCATACACGCGCCCGGGTGCTTTCCATAACAGTATCCTCCTCGGAGTGCTACCTCCTGGTTCGGGCGAAACTGTGCTTCGGAAAAACGGCCTTCGGGCGGGAGCGATGTGGGACCGATGCGGTCGATGAATCGCGGGTGGGACTGCGGCGGCGTCCCGTGCGAGGCTGCGGCATTATAGCAGGTGACGCCCGGGGTGTCAACTTGACGGTCCGCGCCGCGCGGAGGCCCCGTACACGTGCCGCACGCGCTGGACCACGGTGAAGAGCGAGGTTGCCGCCAGCAGGATCATCACGGCCATGAGGAACCGGTAGCCCGCCATCAACCCCAACGCCAGCAACGCGATACGCTCGGGCCGCTCCATGACGCCCACCTTGCACTCGACGCCGATTCCCTCCGCGCGCGCGCGCGCGTAGCTGGTGAGAACCGAGCCCATGAGTGCCAGCAGGATCACCACCGGCTCCCAGTGCGCATAGCCGTTGGCACGGCCCACTACGTAGAGAAGAATCCCGCCGAAATACACGAAATCGCTCACCCGGTCGAGCGTGGAATCGATGAAGGCACCAAACGGCGATGCCCGGCCGAGCCGCCGCGCGAGATCGCCGTCGATCACGTCGCACAGACCCGCGATCAGCAGGAACACGCCGCCGCCGAGGAGCGACCCCTTCGCCACCACCACGGCCCCCCACACGCTGAACGCAACGCCGAAGAGACTCACCAGCAAGGGGGGGATGCCGAACGACGCAAGCAATGCAACGAGCGGTTCGAGTACCCTTCTCGCACCAGCCTGAAGCGCTCTCTTGTCCATGAGAATTGTCACCAGATTCCGGTCATGCGTCATCGCGAGGCGGGCTGCGGTCAGCGCGGGACCCTATCACCGCGACTCGTGGACCGTCAAGCGCCGGTCGTGTCCTCGTCCCGCGGGAGATCCGCGCCACGGTCGCGCCGCCGCCGACCCAGCCCCTTGACCACGAGCACGAACTCCCCGCGCTCCTGCCGGGGCCCCAGACGGTCGCGCACCTCGGCTGCGGTTCCGCGCACGATCTCCTCGTGCATCTTGGTGAGTTCGCGCGCCACCGCGATCTCTCGCTCCGGAAAGCGCGCCGCGACCTTCTCCAGAACCTTGCGGAACTGGTGCGGCGAAACGTAGAACACGGTGGTGCGCGCTTCGTCCGCCAGCGCCTCGATCGCCTTTGCGAGCTCCCCTGGCTTGCGGGGCGTGAACCCGACGAACACGAACGACTCGCACGGAAACCCCGACAGCACGAGCGCGGGCAGTACGGCGCTCGCACCCGGCGCCATCGTGACGGGGATCCCGGCCGCCAGCGCCGCGCGCACGAGAAAGAACCCGGGGTCGGAGACACCCGGCGTCCCGGCGTCGGTAATGAGCGCCATGTTCTCGCCGTTCTTCAGCCGCTCGACGAGTTCGGGTGTGATACGCGCTTCGTTGTGATCGTGGTAGGACTGGAGCGGCGTGGATATCCCGAAGTGGTTGAGCATCCGTCGCGAATGACGCGTGTCCTCCGCCAGGATGACGCTGACGCTCTTCAGCACTTCGATGGCGCGAAGCGTGATGTCCCCCAGGTTGCCGATGGGGGTCGCGACCAGCGTCAGGGTTCCGGTACTGGGCATGCGAGTCGTTGCTTCCGCGCCGGCCGGCGGCCGGGGCGCTAGCGGCGGCCGATCGACAGGAGCACCTCTCCCGCACGATCGATGTCCTCCCGGGAGACGTCGAGGTGCGTAACCATGCGGATCCGACCCGCGCCGAACGGAACTGCCAGCACGCCCCGCTCGCGAAGTCTCGCCAGGAGATCTTCCACCGTCCACGCCTTCGGGTCCACGCGACACACCACGATGTTCGTATCCACGGCAGACTCGATCGACAGCCCGGGCACGCGCGCCAGGAACGCCTCGAGACGTCTTGCGTTCTCGTGGTCCTCACGGAGACGCGCCACGTGATGATCGAGCGCGTGGAGTGCGGCGGCCGCGAGCACGCCCGCCTGGCGCATCCCGCCGCCGAGCCTCTTGCGGAGCCGGCGCGCCCGGTCCACGACTTCCCGGCGGGATACCAGGACCGAACCCACCGGCGCCCCGAGCCCCTTGGAGAAGCACATGCTCACCGTATCCGCACAGGCCGCGTAGTCCGCGATCGACACGCCCGTGGCCACGTGGGCGTTCCACAGGCGCGCGCCGTCCAGGTGGACGCTGAGTCCGTGGCGTTCCGCGAGTGCCTTCACGCGTTTCATCTCGTCGAGCGGGTAGATCGAGCCGCCCGCGCGGTTGTGCGTGTTTTCCATGGCGAGGATGCGCGTGCCCGGCGTGTGCATGGATTCCTTCTTGATGTGGGGCTCGATCATCTCTGCGGTCAGCACACCCCGCAGTCCGTCCAGGGCGTTGAGCTGCAACCCGTGGAGCGCCGCTGCCGACGAGACCTCGTAGTTCATGATGTGGCACTGGCGGTCGAGTATCACCTCGTCGCCGGTGGCTGCGGTCGCGGCCAGGCCGAGGAAGTTGCCCATCGTGCCCGAGGACACGAACAGCGCCGCCTCCTTTCCCGTGATCTCCGCGATGCGGTCTTCGAGGGCGATGACCGTGGGATCGTCGCCGAACACGTCGTCGCCCACCGTCGCCTCCGCGATCGCCCGGCGCATGGCCGGCGTGGGTCGCGTGACGGTGTCACTGCGTAGATCGATCGGGCGAGATGCGGTATCTGTCATTGAAGGATCGACGGAAAGCAGCACCGCCCGCGCGGGCGGCGCCGTTCTCATTAATATGAGCGAGAAGCGAAGCTTATGTGCTGGCGACGAGGTCCTTGAGTTCCTTCGACACCTTGAACACCGGAACCTTGCGGTCCGGAACCGGCACGGCTTCACCGGTGCGCGGATTACGAGCCATGCGCGACTTGCGCTGCTTGACCTTGAAGGTACCGAATCCCCGGATCTCGTAGTGCTTGCCCTCGGCAAGCGCCTTCGAGATTGACTCGAGGAACATGTCCATCGCCGTTGCTACGTCCTTCTTGGTGAGACCCGTCTTGCTGGCGATGTCTTCTACGATTTCGGCTTTGGTCATCGGGCGAGCCTCCTTCTCGAGAGCCCTCTCTGAAACACCCGCGGGGGGCGAAACCGCCGCGCGCCATATTGCCCCATAACTCGTGACAGGTCAAGGGGTTTTTGGGGAGCCCCTCGAAACGCAACGCCCTCGCCTCAATGTGAGACGGCCGCGCGGCGCAACGCGCCACCATGGGGATCAGCGGGGACGTGGCCGCCCACGGCCGTGCGCGACACTCGCGCACCCGGCGCGGCACGCCGGAGAAGTGGGCGTCCCGATGCGGCACTTACCGATTTGGTACGTCAGTTGCTGAACGAACCAAACGTGCTGCGGGATGGTCACCGCACAAGCATCCGTTGTACGAAGTACACCGCACCATCCCGCAGCCATGAGTAAATGCAAGCAAGCATGGGGTGCGACGAGGATGACCCTCGGTACGCTACCCCGAGATTCAGGAGGCACTCATGAAGGCGTTTCGCAAGCCCGTTACACTCGCGTTCGCGCTGCTCGCCCTGACCGCGATGCTCACCGGCTGCTCCGATGAAACGACGGCACCGGTGACTCACAACGAAGCGCCGGTCCTCGCACCGACCAACGTTCAGGCCGAAATCGTGAACGGCGGCATTCGGATCACCTGGAATCCGAGCACTCAGCCCAATGTCCGCGGTTACAATGTCTATCGACTCGACCGCATCGACAGTTCCATCGAGCGGCTCACTCCGTCGGTAACGACGGAGACGTCTTACGTGGACAACGGCGCTGCCTGGTCGCAGGAGTATGAGTACCGAGTCACGTCGGTGAGCACGAGGGACGAGGAAAGCAATTTCTCGGCGGTCGCGATCACGAACATCACACCGGTTCCCGATCGCAGGTCGCAGTGCCCGGTCGACCCGGACTGATCCGCAGCCTCGAAGCTGGAGCGCAGCGAAGAGCCCTCCCGGTGAAGCGGGAGGGCTCTTTGCGTTTCGCCCGGGTGGTCAGATGGCACGTACGGCCGTTGTAACCAGCGCGTGATACCCCGACACCGCCAGCGACAGCGGCGGGCCGATGATGCGCCACAGGAGCCCGCTCCACAGGAGGGCGATCAGGATGAAGAACCCCCAGCGCCCGATCAACGCCAGCGCTTCGCGCGGTCCCGGCGGGAGGTAACGCATCATGATCCAGTGGCCGTCGAGGGGCGGGATCGGCAGCAGGTTGAAGATCGCCAGCACGCAGTTGAGCGTGATCAGATTGCTGCACAGCGTGTTGAAGAAGAAGAGCGAACGTTCCCCGTCTACCGCGAGCCCCGGCACGTGCTTGAACGTCAACCCCACGATGATCCAGAGGATTGCCGCGGCAAAGGCGAGCAGGAAGTTGCTCGCCGGGCCCGCCGCGGCCACGTAGGCGTTGTGCACGACGGGGTTGCGGAGGTTGGCCGGATTTACCGGCACCGGCTTCGCCCATCCCAGGAACGGGACACCGGAAAGAAACGCCGCGACGGGCAACATGATGCTGCCGATCGGGTCGATATGCGGGAGCGGATTCATGGTGATCCGGCCCAGTTCGCGCGCGGTCGGGTCCCCGAAGCGCTCCGCGGCGAGCCCGTGCGCGTTCTCGTGAACGACGACCGAGAAGATGAACACGACCAGGCCGACCGCCGCCGTCAGGATGTCGGGTGTCATCGGATGTGCAGCACCTTGTGGGTTTGAGGAATGACGCGCACCGTTTCGAGCCGGCGCTGCGCGGCGCGGGCACCGGCCTCGGCCAGATCCAGGAGCGCTCCCGCCGTCTCGCGGGTCGAGCCGCGCCCGAACAGCGTTTCGCTTTCCGGCTGGATGATCATGGGAATCGAACGGTCGAACCCCGCCACCAGTTCCGCGGCCCGATCGATTTCTTCAATCGTGGCCTTCAGGTCGACGACCACCTTGACGAACACGACGCGGGCGGGATCCGGGTGGGCGCGGATCGTCTCGAGGAAACCGCGATGATCGCTCCAGTGCTCGACACCGGTGGCGGACGGAAGCTTCACGTCCATCGCGATCACGTCCGTGTGTTCGATCACCGAGTGAAGGGCACCTCCGTGGATTCCCGCCGTTTCCAGATGAATACGCAAACCGCGGCCGCGCAGTTCACGCGCCAGCGCGGCCGTGAACTCCGGCTGCTCCAGCGGCTCGCCACCGGTGATGCTGACGGCGGAGACACCGCGCTCGCCGGCATACTCCGTCACGTCGTGGACGACATCCGCGAGCGACACCGGGTTGGGGCGCCAGCGTTTCTCATCGCCGTCGTCGCCGTGGATCACGAAACGCGGCGTCAGCACCTTGCTGTACACGGTGTCGCACCACGAGCACGTGGCCGCGCACCCGGCCGTCCGCACGAACACCTGCCGCTCTCCGACGAAGAGACCCTCACCCTGGAGCGAGCAGAACATCTCGGAGAGATGCCCGGAGAGTCCAGTCGTGGACCGCGAGCTGCCTTGAATCTGCGGGGTCGGTTTCGTCATCAGGACACTCCGCGCACCTTTCGCGCGGCATGCGCGGCACTCTCCAACTCACGGGCGTAACGCCCGAGAAGTTCATTCAACACGTCACGCGGGTCGAGCTTCAGTTCGAGCAGACCCACGGCGGGCACCGGTGCTCCGTCCGGGTCCACGTTGATGCCCAGGTGGATCAGACACGACTCCGGTGACGGGGCGGCGATGGAAACCGTGAGCTTCCGGTCGTCGCAGTATACGTCGTCTCCGTCTCGGCGGGCGCTCACGTCCCGCTCGCGAAGGACGTCCACCAGAATACACACCAGCAGCCTCTGGCGCAGCACCCCCTCGGCGAGAGAGCAGCCGGGATGCTCGACGATCACGTGGGCCATCGACGCGGCGCGGATGAAGAAGCCGGCGCGGGCGTCGTCGAGATCGACGAGGTGTTCGGTGGGAACGTCGCACGGTCCCACGAAACCGACCGCGGCGTCACCCGGAAGCCCGGTCCTGTCCGCGACCCAGCCGCTCCGGAGTTCCAGCCCGGTGTAGGTCAACGAGCCCTCCAGGATGCGGAAGCCGGGGCTCACCGGGCGAACTCGAGCACGGGCCGGTCCCCGGCGGGAAGCGAGTCCAGTGCGGCGCGCAGCCGCCTGCACGATGCACAATCGCCGCACATGCGTTCGCCGCTCCGGTAGCAGCTCCAGATGACCGACAGGGGCGCCCTGAGAGCAAGGCCCAACCGCACGATCTCGCGCTTGTCGAGGTCGATGGTGAAGCTCTCGACCCGCACGCGGGTCCGGGTGGAGAACTCGAGTGCCGCGTTGACGCGACCGACATATTCGCGGCTGTTGTCGGGAAACTCCTCCGCCTCCTCACGGTTGAAGCCCGTCACGACGGTATCGCATCCGTAACTTTCCGCGTACGCGGCGGCGACATTCACGAAGACGCCGTTGCGGTTCGGGATCCAGACGTCGTCGAGCGTGGAAAGCGGCGCGTCGTCCCGGCCCGTCCTGCGCATGCCGGACGGCGCAAGCGCCTCCAGCCAGCGGATGTCCGCGTCCGCGAACGGGAGACCGTAGAAGTTCGCGACACTCATCGCCGAGGCGCGCTCGCCGTCGCGCGCCCGCTGCCCGTAGTCGAAGAACAGCACCAGGCGCACGTCGCGCTCGTCGAGAGAGCGCGCGAGCGAGACGACGGAATCCAGACCGCCGCTCAGGAGCGCGATGGACTTCGGGCGGTGCATCATGTCTCGCTGTACGATGCGCAGGCCTCCGGGCCCTCCCACACCTCGACGCGGACCAGGCTGCCGCGGGGTCCCGGGTCATGGCGCTCGCGCAACCGGAGGAACACCGCCCGCGCCAGGTTCTCGGCGGTCGGCGGGACGGTGTCGAAGGGCGGACTGTCGTTCAGGTGCCGGTGGTCGAAGCGGTCGTGCACCTCGCGTCGCAGAACCGCCTTGAGGTCCCGGAAGTTCGCGCCCATTCCCTGTTCGTCGAGCGCCCCGTATTCCCAGAACGCTCGCACCGTCCACGTGTGCCCGTGGAGCCGGTCGCACGGAGGGCAGCCGGGCAGCACGTGCGAGGACGCCAGCCGGCACTGGACGGACAGGGTGAAGATTTCTTTCACGATGAGACTCGAGGTGGTGCGGGACCTCACAGCAAAACCCGCCGGCCAGCGCGCAGACAACCCGGCCTGGCCGGGCAGCGCCCTGTAATGGTGACGATTCCGGAGAGTCCGTCCCGCGAAGGAAGACCGCAACTGTTTGCGGAAATGATACTTGAAGCCTCGGCCCCGGCGCA
>CAZPUV010000002.1:25847-30275 GCA_964589805.1 uncultured bacterium
CGTGCCGGGCCGCGTGCAAATTGAGAGCCGCGGGCGCGCGACCCGGCGGCCGCGTCCCCGGGGTCCGCTGTCTATCCTTCTTCCGCGCAACCGGTTACGCCACGGCCCGACGAGGGCAACCTCCGCGCTCACTCTGGTATGCGATTCGCTTAGAACACGGGGGGGCTCGCTGCGCCCCCGTGAGAAACCAATGAACGAAAAAGCCGCATCCGCACAGCAGAAGGCCAGCGAGGAGCGAAAGCGTGGCCAGCACGCCCGGGCCATCAAGCGCCTGGAGCAGGCCATTCTTGCGTTCCCTGATGAAATCGACCTCCATCTCGACGCGGTGGACGCCTGTCTCGAGGGCGGCGAAGTTGCCCAGGCGACCCGGTTCCTCAAGACCGTGCAGGACCGCTTTCCCAGGGACAGGGATCGCGTGGCCGCGTTCGTGCGCGACAAACTCGCGGGGGTCCACGACCCGGCGTTCGCACGCTTCGTGGTGGAGAACGCGATCAAGCTCCGCGATCTGGTGACGGCGCTCGATCACCTGACACACATTCCCGATCACGCGGTTCGCGACCTGCTCACCCGCACGCGCACCAAGAAACAGTCACTCAAGTCCGCGAGTCACAGCGGGCACTCGCTGCGCGGCGAGATGCTGACCAACGAGATCATGTCCGCACTGCTGTCGCTTCGCGTCGGCAATCTCAAGGAAGCCGTCACGGCGATCGTACAGATCCTGGACGAGAAGCCCGTGGATCATGAGATTCTGCTTCCATTCCTCTCTTCTCTCGTGGACAGCAACAGCAAGTCCGGCCGTGTGCGCTTTGCGTACGCGTGCGCTCAGTGCGCCTCCGGCTCCGAGATGGAGGCCATCGGCCAGTTCGTGGAAGCGGCCCGTCTGGAGCAGCCCGTCGCCACGCTGTGCGCCGACCGCCTCAGGGTTCTCCGCGAAACCACGAAAGCCGGCGAGAAGGTGACGCGCGCGCTCGCCGAGACCCTCCTCATCAAGGGCGACATGGAAGAGGCGTCCGAGGTGCTGCGCGATCATCTGCAGAACGTCAAGGACGCGGGTCGCGAGGTCATCCTCATGGTGCGTCCGTTCATCGATCCGGCCAACGGAACCAACGCCTGCACGTGGGTGGCTCTGGATGCGGCCATGACGCTCGACCGGTCCAACGCCGCGCTCGAGATTCTGCGGCCGCTTCACCAGCGCGGAAACTGCTGCGGCGAGATCTACGCGTGGTTCGAACGGCAGCCGAAGGACCATGACTTCACACCCGAGATGATGCTCATGCACGCCGCGCTTGCGCTCGACGAAAGACAGTACGAGCGCGCGGCGGAGATCATGCGCGGGGTGTGTGAATCCTCGCCGCCGGACGTGCCGGCGGTCCTCGGCATGCTCGATCGTTGCCGCGAAGCGCACCCGGCCCTCGAGGCGCTCCACGGCGAATACGCCAGTCGTGACGAGGTGAACGAGCCCGCCGGGACCGGCGACGGAGCCGGCGATTTCCAGATGTTCGACAACCGGGAGTTCAGTCTGCCCGGTGCGGCTCCCATCACGCCCGCCGGGACCGGCGACACAGGAACGAAGGCAGTCGGATTCGCCGAACAGATGAAGAAGAAGATCAAGAAGGGTTCGTTCATCGAAACGCGGGAGATCTCGTTCGATGACGACGGCGGGGATGGCTCGGCCGAGCCGGAGGTGATCGAGCACCCGGGCGACGAGATCCCGGCGCAGGCCATCGACGCGCCGCCGGCAAAGGAATCCCTCCGCGCCGAGGTGACGGAGGCGCACGTCCTCAACGTGGCCGGCAGGCTCGGCGAGGCGGGAGCAGCCGCGTTCTTCCACGTGGAAGGCGGCATCGAGGGGCCCGAGGCGGCGGTTTCCGCCAGCGCCGCGCCCGAGACCGCGCCGGCCCCCGGGGTTCCACCCAAACCATCCTTCGACGAGTCGTTCGAGGAGTTCAAGAACGGACGGCTCGACAACACGCGCACGATCGCGCTCATGGAGAAGGCCGTCGCCGAGGGACGTGCCGATGAGCTGCAGGCGCTGCTCTCTTTCGAACCCGAGAACGACGGGGAACGTTTTTCCCGTCGTTACTTCCAGGCGGAGTACCTGATTCTCCGCAATCGTCCGCTTCCCGCGGTCGAGATCCTGTTCGAACTCGACGTGCCCGAGCTTACCGGGCAGCAGAAGCAGCTGGTCTGGTTCAAGATCGCCGCCTGCCAGCGATTGGTTCGCGACTTCGGCGCTGCCAACGAAACGCTGACGCGCATGGTGAAGGCGTTTCCCGACCGGGAAGAATATGCCCGCCTCGCCCGCACCAACTACGAACAGTATCTGAGCGACCAGTCCCGGGACGCAGCGGTCCTCGAGAAGACCAGTTCCCTCCATTGATCGACCGTTGCGGCGAGCGCGGGCGGCACGGACTATGCTAGGAACTCCCGGGAATCATCCGACGTCATCGCGACCCGCGGTGGCGGCGTGATGCACCTTTTCTTTCAGAGCAGGAGCACAGTCATGAAAATCTGCCCGTTCATGTCGCACATGCTGGGGGCCGACGGAAACGTACTGGAGATCGACTCGACCGCCCGGGGCGACGTCGTGGTCCTTGGCTACGATGGAGACGGCGCCGTCGGGGTCAAAACGGAGACCAGGCCGGCGCGCGCGGCCACGAAGAAGGCGCGGGACAAGGAAAGCACCGCGTCGCACCTCTACTGCCTCCGTGATACGTGCCGGTTCTACCGCGCCGCAGACGGCGAGTGCACGTTCGACTCCATCCTGGACGGCATCACACGGCAGGCGGAGGCCCTGTCCAGAGTCGGCCCGCGAAACGACGGTGACGACGACAGGACGACGGCAACGGTGGTGCGGGAACTCGACAAGTTCTGGAAGTTCCAGACCAAGAGCGTCACCGAGCTGATTTCGAGCTTCGGCGACTCGGAGAAGAAGCAGCGGGAATCGTTCACCAAGCTCGTCTCCGACGTCGAGAAGCGCATTGTGGTCTTCATGGACGAGGACGATGTGCGCGAGGAACGCCTGAACGCGATCCGGGACGGCGTCAATGAAATCAAGGACACGATCGATGCCCGCTACGATGGCTACGAAACCCTGACCGCGACCGTCTCCGACCTGGTCCTGTCGTTCGATGACAACCTCAAGGAGATGAAGACCCAGTGGCAGTCGCTGTCATCGCGCATAAGCGCGTTGGAAGGCGTCGCCTCCAAGATGGACAGCATGGAGTCCAAGGTCTCCCACACCATCGACAACCTGGAACGTCTGGAACGCCACTGGGCGGAGCTCATGGACGTCGTCAGGAAGACGGAGAAGAAGGGCGAAGACTCGGACACGCAGCGCCGGCGCCGCGAGGCCATGAAGTTCAACAATCTCGGTGTCACGAGTTTCCACAACGGCGACCTCAAGCTCGCGCGCGACCAGTTCCTGGAGGCCGTGAACCGTGACTCGTCGTTCGCCGAGTGCTACAACAACCTCGGCCTGGTCTACACGGAGATCGGCGACTCCGATCTCGCAGCCGACGCGTTCACGAAGGCCATCAAGCTCAACCCGGACATGCACGCGGCCTACAACAACCTGGGATACGTGTTCTACAAGCAGGGCAACTACGACCGCGCGGTCGAGATGTACAATGAATCTCTCGGGCGCAGCTCGAACAACAGCTCGGCGCATACCAACCTCGGTAACGCGTACTTCAAGTTGGGCAGGAAGGACGAAGCGCGACAGGCGTGGGAGAAGGCGCTGGAGCTGGACCCCACGAACGAAACCGCCCGACGCAACCTCAAGAATCCGGGCAACTGACCGGATCGACGGGCGGCAGTCCCCCCTCAAAAACGCGAAATCCCCGTGCCGGCGACCTGTCGCCGGTACGGGGATCCGCGTTCCTAGCAGAACAACGAGTCTCGACTAGGCGGCCTCTGCACTCGGCTCGGCGTCCTGTCCGCGTTTCTGGCTGCGCAGAACACCCTTCGCCTGGGGACCCTTGGGGCTGTCCATCAACTCGTATTCGACGACTTCGCCTTCCGCAAGCGTGCGGTAGCCGTCCTCTCGAATCTCCGAGTAGTGGACGAAGATGTCCTTCCCGTTGTCACCGAGAATGAAACCGTACCCCTTGTTTTCGTTGAACCACTTTACTTTACCAGTTATCCGCAAACTTCCAGTCCCCCTTTCAAAACAAAAACCCACCGCGCAATGATGCCCGGTGGATTCCCCCCTGGTTGCCGTTAATAGCCTGGCTGCGAAAGCACTGTGAACAAATCCTTGGCGTGAGTGCTTGATGAGTATAGCACGCCGCTTCCGGGCGCGTCAAGAGACCACATGGCGTTCCGGGCATGTGGACGCCACTTTCGGCCCTCCCTGGATACCAGGAGGAACTCGAGGGAGCGTGGATGCGCGCGCGCTCTTGTTGCATTCCGCGAGCGACGCAACCA
>CAZPUV010000003.1:0-29195 GCA_964589805.1 uncultured bacterium
GCCCATGATCGACGCCGCGAGCGCCAGGCCCAGGCCGGTGTTGCCCGACGTGCACTCGACGATCGTCCCGCCCGGCTTCAGGTTCCCCTTGCGCATCTCCTCGCGGATCATGTGGATGCCGATCCTGTCCTTGACGCTGCCACCGGGGTTGAAGAACTCGAGCTTCGCCAGCACGGTGCACTCGACACCCGCCGTGACGCGGTTCAACTTGATCAACGGGGTGTTGCCGATCGTCCCGAGGACGTCGTCGGCGTACTTGACGCGGCGGAGTCGTTCGCTCATGAGTCTCCCCGGGCGCAACCGTGTCGCACCCGCTTCCTACGGTTCGCCACCTAGCGCACGACCACGACCTTGCGCACCGCCTTGGCACCGCCCGCGGCGATGCGCACGAAGTACACCCCGGCGGGGACCGGCGCGTCGTTTGTGCCCGTGCCGTCCCAGCGCAGGGTCAGCACGTCGTCCAGGATGGCCCGGTCCTCGAGCAGCCGGATGCGGCGCCCGCGGACGTCGTAGACGGCCACCGTGACCGGGGTCGCCAGCCGCTGCGGCGCCTGAGGATTCCCGCCGTAGGAGCGCGGCACCTGGATCGAGAGCAGCACGGCACCGCGGGTCGGGTTCGGGGAAACGCCGGACACCAGTTCGCCGGCCGGAACCGGGATGGCCGCGGTCTGGGTGACGACTTCCGACATCGAACTGTACTCTCTGGGCTGGCCACCGATGTCCAGCGAGAAGACGCCCTCCACGTAGTAGCGATAGTCCCGCCCCGGTTCGACGTTGCGGTCGATGAAGCGGTACGGCACGAAGCCGTTTCCTCCGGGACTTTCGGGGGCCACGTAGGCCCGGTTGATCTTCGTTCCGGGGAGAGCCTCGCCGGGATCCAGCCGGTAGACGTTGAACTGCGCGCCGAACACCTCGCCGGCCGTCTCCCACGTGACGTCGATCCGGTCGAATCCCACCGACGCGCCCACCCGGCTGTAATTGACACCGATGAAGTATATCCGCTTCACGAAGTCGGCCGGAGCCGCCGGATACCCGAACGCATTTCGGGCGCGGACGATGATGACGCTCTGCCCCCCCTGGGCGAGGGCAATGCGGGACTCGAATTCCTCCTCGATCCCATCCATCTTGCCGTCCACGGGTTTCAGGTCGACGCCGGCGCTCTGCCCCAGCGACAGCCTGACCGATCCCAGCCGGGCGGCGTAATCGACGCGCGTCCCCGGCTCCTGGCGCGAATTCTGGTTGGGAACGGCGCGCGACACGGCGCGGAAACGAAGCGTGAAGTCTCTGGTCGTGACCGTCTCGGGACCCTCGGGCTCGAACACGATCTCCGGTGCGGCCTCGAAGACATCCGCGAACCCGTTCGCGTTGGCGTCGATCACGCCCAGGTGCCCGAGGCTGTAATTGCACCAGGGGCGATCCTGACCCAGACGGGCCGCGCTGTGCATGATGCAGGCCTTGAGTTCCTCGCAGCGCAACTGCTGTCCGTCCGGGAGGGTCACCGTGATGTTCCCGTTGTCGTAGTTGAGGTATCCGGACCGCCCCGAACACGTGCCCGGCGCACCCGGGTACTCGTCCAGGGTCCAGAAGAGATGACCCACCTCGTGCTGCACGATCTTGGAGTAAACCAGTGTTTCGCCGATGTTGTTCGGGTCGAGGCCGGCCGGGAACGGTTCCAGCATGTAGGGGCCGCCCAGGAACGCATAGGCCGTGTAGAAGGCGTTGCCGTTGCCGAACCGGTGGTTGGGGACATTGCGCGCGCAGGCGATGAACGACGTCACCACCCACTGCGTCCGGTAGAGCGCGCGCATCGCCTCGTTGAACTCGTGGACGGCCACGTGGCTGTCGTTCGTGCGCAGGCCCCATCCCATGCCCCGCATGACGTCGACGATCCAGCGCTCGTCGGTGTTCATGTCGTGCTTGATGGGCTCGTAGCCGGTGGGTATCCGCTTATTCATGTTGAAGGTGGCGTTGATATCCATCTGTGTCCACGCCTGCCACGCCAGGAACGCACCCGCACTCCCCTTCTCCGCCTCGCGCATGTCATTGGCGGACCAGTCCTCGGTGCTCGGGTCAATCTGCCCGTTGCTCTCCGGGAAGATGAAGTTGGCGAGGATCGTCCCGGTCAGTATCTCGGAATTCTGCTGGATGGGGCGGACTGCCTGGACACCCGGCGCATCGGATCGCAGCGACAGGGCCCGCTCCACGTTGCGCTGGATTTCGAGCGCGCGCTCCGGCGGGATGTGCAGCACCACGTCGTCCAGAGGTTCGCCCGCCGCCGTGCCCGGCGACGCGGGTTCGGCCGGCGCGCGGTCCACCCAATCGTAGGCTTCCACGATCCACCCCCACGGTTCCGACCCGAGTGTTGCGTGCGCGCGCGGCGCCAGCGCCCTCGCCGACTCGTCGCGGAAACCCGCGGGCACCGGGACCGAAACCGCGGTCTCGGGCGTCATCCTGCATACGATCATTCGTTCTTCGAGGAAGAGATTCACGTGCCAGGCACCGGCTTCGATGAGGCGGTCGCGGAACTCCAGCGTCTCCTCGAGGGTCGCGCCGCTGGCGAGGAAGAAGGCCCGCTCGCCCGCGTCGGCCGGCCGGGGACGGGCATCGAGCAGCCGGGTTTCACCGGCCACGGCGATGCGCGCCGGGACGACGGCTGCGAGCGCTCCTGCGACGATCACGGCGGCTGCGAGCGCTCGTTTCTTGAAAGCGGATGAGTCCAGCATGGGACGCTCCCCGGGTCAATGGTTCGATCAGGGCGACGGGATGAGTGGCTTCGCGCGGTCGCCGAACGCGACAAGGACGCTCGTCGTCCGGGAATGCCGCGGACCCGCTTCGGGAATGCCCTTGATCGAGGGCACCGTCCGGGTCTCGCGAACGCGCTCGATCTCGCATCGCGCCAGGCGGAAGACGGGCACGTCGGGCGAACGCCACACCTTTACTCTATCGACATTCCGCTGCAACAGTTTCACGCGGCCGGCCGGAATCTCGCGCGAGACGACGTTCTCGAACTGGCGCATCTCGCCGGTGATCCTGCCCGCCGGTGTCGACACGGTGGCGCCGGGCGTGACCTTCCAGTCGCTTTCGGAGGCGGGGTGGACGATCGTCAGCCGTGTCAGGTCCCGCGGGTCACCCTTCTCGACCGGGCCACGGCCTCTTCTAATATAGAGCCGGCTCACGTACCGGTAAAGGGAGTCTCCGGCCGCCATGGCGCGGACGGCGCCATCGACCAGGAAGCGCGCCGCATCGCGCTCACCCGCTCCGGCCCCGACCGGACCATTCTCGATCTCGAGCCAGTAGGCGTCGCGCGATTGCTCACGGCCGACCACGGCGATGTACACCTCGCTGGAATCCACCTCCCCCATCGCTTCGTCGATCACAATGTAGCGGCACCATTTCCCCACCGCGAAATCCACGTCGCGGATGTCGATCCCGGGGAGCAGGAGCGTGCCCGTTTCGTCCGCGTACGACGCGGGCGCCAGGAGCAGCAGCGCCAGGACACCGGCCGCGCCGAGGCCGCGGCTAATGCGCGATCTGCTGCCAGTCGGCATCGTAATCGAAACCCGGGTCATCGCTCTCCGTGTGGCATTTTACACAGCTCTCGGCCGCGCGCTTCCGGTACGAGCCATCCCTGGCGTGCTCGCTCCCGGGACCGTGGCACGCCTCGCACTGCACGTCGACCAGGTCCACGAGCGCGCCGCGGGCTCGGAATCCGCGGAAACCACCCGGCTCGCCGAACCCGGTGACGTGGCACCCGACGCAACTGGTGTCGCGGTGCACGAACTGGGACGTGAGCGTGGCATACGCCCGCGCGTGCGCGGTCCCCATGTACACCTCGAACGCGTCCGCGTGGCACGACTGGCAGGCTCCCACGCCCAGGTAGCGGTGGCTGCCGGGACCACCGTCGGCGGACTGGAGCTGCTGGCGCGCGTAGAGCTCCTTCTGCACCTTGCGATTCTCCTCGTCGAACTCGTCGAGCCGGCGCGTCATCTCGGGGTCGTCCGGGACCGACGCGATCAGCGGATGAATACGGTTGCGACTGCCGGCCACCCGTTTCTTCGCTCCGAGCGTGATGCCGAGTTCGCCGATGAACTGGCCCTGCGACGTCGCGCGAAGCAGCGTCGTGTTCCGGACCACGGGCGGTTCGCCGAGAGGTCCGCCCTGCGGGTCGTGCCCGAGCACGATGAAGTCGATTCCGTCGACGGTCTCCGCGATGCGCGTCGCCTCCTCCTGGCTCATGTGCGCGAGCAGCACCATCACGTCGCAGGCGGCCCGCAGTTCGGGGGCCACCGCGCGCACCGCTTCGAGAGGATCGCCGATCGTGTACGTGAGACTCTCCACCGTGGCCGGCGTCTCCCCGCCGACCGCGCGCGCGGCCTTGGTGGCGGGCGAAATGACCCCGAGGAACCCGAATCGCGCTCCGGCCCGCCGGACGATCACGTAGGGCGGGAACGCCGTCCCGAGCCGGTCCGCCACCCGGTCCGCCGGTCCACCCGTGCGGACCCGGAGCGAGTCCCCCCGGGCCACCAGGTTGGCACACACGATCGGAAGCCGGTACTCCCGGGCATCCCGGGCCAGGGCCGCCAGGCCGAAATTGAGGTCCATTTCGCCCACGCCCACGGCGTCGTAGCCCAGCACCCCCATCATGCGCGCCACGAAGTGCGACTTGGCCTCGTTGAACACGTCCGCCGTGCCGAAGAAGTCTCCCGCCGTGCACAGGATCACCGGCGCCGGCCGCGACCTCAGGTCGTTGAGCAAACTCGCCCGCCGGGCGAGACCGCCAGAGGCGTTGGCGTGTCACCCGCAGGGTCGATAATAGGCGCGCGTGTCGCTCTCGTAGACCAGGCGGACGTCGGGCTCGGGCGGCGCCTCGCCGGCTGTTTCCGGCGGCGACTGCGCGAAGCCATAGGCCGCCGCGAGGACGGCGAGGAAAGGCGCGATACGAAGGAATCGAGTCATGCCCGGAATATACCACGCGGGCGCGTGACGCCGCAACTGCTTGGGGGAGATTAAGTTGGGCGTTCGTCCCGGAGGAGCCAAAAAGAAGCAGGCGGGGCGCCCGGCGCTCCGCCTGCCCGGAAAACCGTGAACGGTTTCCCTTACACCTTTACGCGGTCCTTCAGTGCACGGCCCGCGGAGAATGCCGGGAACTTCGTTGCCGGGATCTCGATGGTCGCACCCGTCTGCGGATTGCGTCCCTCCCGCTTCTTCCGCTTGCGGATCTGGAACGTTCCGAAGCCGGTTATCTGGACCTTGCGTCCTGACTTGAGCTCGTTGGCGATGATGCCGTTCTTCGGGGTGGTGCTGAAAATCGCATCGACGACGTTCTTGGCGTCCTTCATCGTGAGCCCTGTCTTCTGTGCTACGCGTTCGACGAGTTCGGTCTTGTTCATGAAGTCACCTCCTTCCCGTTCTGACGCGAACTCTATCGACCCTTCAAAAAACGTGTCAACACTTATTCGGCGGTTCTTGGCTTGGCGACGGCTAATTCCGGGGGACAACCCCGGACGGCGTTTCCGGCGGGGTCAGAATCGTCCGATGAGGCCGCCCCCGACACCCCTGTCCCCCGATTCTGCGAACAGGTCGGGGTGCGCCTTGAGCGCGATGCGGAAGTAGTACTGCCACTCGTCGCCGAGCTGCTGGCGCGAGAAGCTCATCTCCCAGCAATGCAAGTCGCGTGTGACGCTGAAGTTCTGGCCGGACAGCCGCTGCTGCTCGACGTCGTAGATCGTCGAGTAGTCCACGCGCCACCGGTCGGTGAGCTTGACGTCCCAGCCGACACGCAGCGTCGAATTCACGGCACCCGTGGCACCCTTGCTGTAGCTCAGACCGAGCGACAGATTCCAGGGGAGCCTGCCCTCCTGGACGTCCAGTTCCCCGCTCTCGGACGCGGATCGCTCGCCCACGAAATCGCCGGTCTGGACGAACTCCACGCCCCCGGCGGCGAAGTCGCGACCCTTCGCGCGCGTCGCGGCGGCGGTGTCGGCCGCGGCGACCACGTTCAACTCCCTCACTTCCACCGAGGACGAACGGCCGAACGGGTGCGTCCCGCTGATACGGAATGAGGTCGTGGCGTTCGTGTTGAGAACGTCGAAGGTGTACGGATCGACGGAGTTGTTTATGGAGAGATTCGCCCCCGCGATCACGGTGTTGAAGCTGCTCCCGATCGTGCCCCACGCCTTCGACAGCGGCACATCGGGCCGATAGCTCGTGGTCAGGTTCCAGATGACGACGCCGGAGAGCTTCTGGACGTCCTCCTCGCCGGTGGACGTCGTGTCGTCGCGGGCCACCTTGACGTCGATGGAGTTGCGCAGGCCGAGCGACACGGACTGCTGTCGCGGGCGTTCGTTGCGGGGCGGCGTGTAGCTGTACGACGCAGACGGAGATACGGCGTGACGGATTCCGCGGATCCTCCCGATGTGCGGGTAGAATGTCCCGTAGAAGTTCGTGTTCGCGCTTCCTCCCAGGCTCCATGTGAAGTCGTTCTTCGTCTCCACGGAATCGATGGCCGAGACGAAGGTGGTGTCGATGGCGTTCCCGACCCTCCGGTACTCCTCGTGCGCATCGCGCCGGAAGTCCGTCCGCGTGCTGGTGAGGCTCGTGTTGATTCCGGGCGACAGCGTCACGAAGCCCAGCTTCTGCGGGCTCGAGAAGCTCAGACCCGCGCGGCCGCTGACGACCTCGTTCCGCTCGAACAGCTTCTCGTTGACGCGGCGGCTCCCCCCCAGGGACGGCGAGTAGCGCGTGCTCCTGAGCAATCCCGACCAGAATCCATCCGCCGCGCCCGCGTCGGGCCCGAAGTAGAGGCTCCGCGATGGAATCGAGAGCGTGACGTCGGGCATGGTCATGTCCACCCGGGTGGCGTTCGGATCGACGATGTTGAGATTCTGCGTGCGGCTCGCGGATGCGCTGAACCCCACGGTGTCCCAGCTCTTGCGGACACTGGCCGTGGACCGGATCGACCGGTCGATGTAGCGATTCACGTCGTCGATGGTGTTGACACTCTGCGGCGCGTCGTCGCTCGAGACGAACCTCAGCTGGGCATTCAGCGTGAATTTCTCGCCCAGGGTCTGACCGTGTGATCCGTCGATGGTCCACTGGGTGGACTGGTCGTTCAGATCGCGGAAATACGAGAAGTTCGCCCCCCCGTCGAACTTGTAGCGCAGGCGGTAGCGATTCTGGACGTGCGCTCGCCACGACCGGTCCTCGTTGAAATCCGTGACGAGCGTGAAGTCCGTGTAGTCGTTCGTGGCCCAGTAGTAGCCGACGTTGCGGATGAACCGCCCCGATTCTCCGGTGATGCCGAATTCGATGTCCGGCCTCAGGAACCCCGACTGCCGTCCCCGGCGTATGCTGTTGGCCATGAACGGAAGCGCGATGATGGGGGTCTTTCCGACGTGCAGCCAGATGGGCCCCGTGAAGACCTTGTCCTCCGGGTAGACCTTCATGGTCCGGGCGGCGAAGTGGTAGTGGGGTTCCGCGAGATCGCAAGTGGTGTACCACGAGTTCCACACCTTCATCTCGTTCTCACCCACCTTGGCCATGTTCTCGCCGCTGTAGAAACCCTCCTCGTAGCGGGTGGAGCCGGAGAGCACGAGCCCCGTCTCCGTGTCCATGTCGTACTCCATGCGTTTCCCGAGCAGTTTCTGACCGCCCTCGGTGAGCACGGGTGCGCCGGCCGCGTCGAGGATCTGCAGATCGAAGTAGTACGTGATCATGTCGCCGGCCAGTTCGCTGTTGCGGTAGCGCACGCGCGCCGACTCGCGCAACACGAGCTGTTTGCGGTCGGCGAAGTACTGGACGTGCTCCGCGGCATAGGCAACCCGATCCGCGCGCGCGGCGAATGGAACGTACTGGAGGGTCGTGTCCGCGACGGCGCGAAGGCTGTCCGCGGTCTGCCCGGTGGAGAGGTCGACGTAGCGGTACACGCCATCGGACTTCCCCGATACGTCGACGTACTCGATGGCCTGGTCGCCGAAGCGGAAGAACATCTCGTCGCCGCGCACGGAGTTCCCTTCCACCTTCTTCGGGTTCGACGGGAAGTACTCGCTGGATGCGTTGCCGGTGACGCGCAGCGAGTCGAGGCCGTTGCCGTGCAGGTAGAGCGTCATGGAGTCGCCGCGGATGCGGCTGTCGCGGCCGGTCACCAGGGAGTCGCGCACCGCTTCCGTGATCTCCGCCCTGCCCTCGACATCGACGCGGTGGATCTCGCTCTCGTTGTAGAAGGCGACCATGCGTTCGCCCTTCATGGTCACGTTGTTCTGCTTCGCGATCGGATTCCCGAACAGCTCCACGCGCTTGAGATCGTCGTAGACCATGGCGGAATCGCACTGGGTCACGGTGTTTCCCTTGAGGATCCGCACCGCGTAGTAGGCGGAGGCCCGCGAGCTGTCGGGGTAGACACGCATGGTGTCGGCCAGGACTCGCACCGGCTCCGGATCGCCCGGGCCGGAGATCAGCTCCGGGTCCTGGTCCACGACACCCTCGCCGCGATTGCGGTAGAACACGCCGTGACGGCCCCGGACGACGATGCCCTCGGTCTGGTTGGTGATCTCCACGCTCCCGAACGCCTCCGCACGCCCGGAGAGGCGCTCGTAGAGCAGCCGGTCCGTTCGGATCACCGACGTCGAGTCCACGCCCACCACGCGGCCGATGAGCCACGCCTGCCCGGTCGTGCGCGAGTAGCGCGCCTCGTCGCAGGTGATCTCCCAGCCCTGGTCGACGATGCGGACGTTGCGGCGCAGGATCGCGAGGTCCTCGTACTGGCGGTACTCGCCCTCGTCGCCGGTCATGACGACATTCTGCTGCTCGACCCGGACGTTTCCGTCCAGGATCGTGACCCGGCGCACCGAGTAGGACAGACCATGGTTGGCGGTGAGCGTGACGTCGCCGTGCACGATGCGGACGTTGTCGACGAGTTCGAGGACGGTCTCGCCGCCGATGTTCCGGAGCGAACTCCGGTCGGCGTCGATATCGAAGTGGTCCGCGGCCGGCGGCTGTTGCGTGGAGGCGATGTTCGCGACGAACACCGTCGCGAGGATGAGCCCCGCGCAGAGTGCGGCGGGCGCGCGGCGCGGTCGATGATCGTCGCGGAAGAACGGCATCGGACGTCGTCTCACACGGGGCGTCGGCGTTTCTTCGTCTTCCTGGCGGCCGGGCCGGCGCACAGCATCGCCGCTCCCACGACCGCGGCGTCGTTTCCCAGTCGCGAGGGTTCGATGACGGCCGCGGCCACGTTTTCCTTGAACGCGTGGGCGCGCACGGCGCGGCGCACGTGCGGCTCGAACAGGTCGAAGGCGCCCGCGATTCCGCCGGCCAGCACCACCACCGACGGGTTCAGCACGTCGAGCACCGACGCCACCGCGATGCCCAGGTGTTCACCGGCCTCGCGAACCGCCTCGCGGCAGGCGGCGTTCCCGCCCCGCGCGGCGTCGAGCACCGCGCGCGCGGTCGCCGGGTAGACGGGCCGCGCGGCACGCGAGCGGCGGCGAATCACCCGCCGGGCCGCGGCCACGATGCCGTAGGACCCCGCGTATGCCTCGAGACAGCCGCGGGAGCCGCAGCGGCAGCGGGGTCCCCCGGGATTCACCGTCATGTGTCCGATCTCCCCGCCGAAACCGGAAACGCCCTGCACCACCCGGCCGCCGGCGACGATCCCGCCGCCGACCCCCGTGCCCATCGTGATGGCGACCAGATCGCGTCCGCGCGCGCCGCGCACAAACGACTCGCCGAACGCCGCACAGGTGGCGTCGTTGGCGACCATCACCGGGGCGGCGAAATGCCGGCGCGCGAGTCTGGCGAGGGACGCACCCTTCCACCGCGCCAGGTTCGGCGAGGCGCGCAGCACACCCGTGCGCGCGTCGACGAGACCGGCGCAACCGATCCCGACGCCCTCCACACCCGTCGCTCCGGCGAGCGTGCGCGCGGCATCGTGGATGCGGCGGAACGCCGCCGCCGGTCCGTCGCCGGCGCGGGTTTCGATCACCCCGCGCGCGAGCACGCGCCCGCTGGCCGAGACGGCCGCGACCTTGATGTTCGTCCCCCCGATATCGACGCCGAGATATGTTCTCAAGTTACGGTCTCGCCATCCGCGGCGAACATCCGCCTTCCGAATTCCTCGACCACCCGGTGGGATCCCAGGACCACCACCGTCGTCACCCGCGATCGCTCGTCGTCCAGCCACGCGATCAGCCGCACGAGCGGATCGTCGCCCTCATCCACGCGATTCCACAGCATGACGTCGGCGGCCGCATTCGGCAAGTGCGGAGCGAGGTATTTCGCCAGCAATTCGTGGGGTTCGTGCGCCAGATCGGAACTGCCCGGCTCGAGCCCCGGATCGACGAGACACAGGCACCCGAACGCGCGCACCAGATGCTGCGGCGCGTGGAACAGCTCCTTGCGGCGCAGGAGTCCGAAGACGACCGCGCACTCCTCACGGCGCCGGAATGCGGCCACGTGGTCGGCGGTGGCCGCGATGGCGGCCTCGTTGTGCGCGACGTCGATCACGAACGTGCGTCCGCGCCGCTCGACGCACTGGAAACGGCCCGGAATGCGGGCGCCGGCGATCGCCGCCGGAACGCCCGCGAGTTCCCCCGCGACCCGCTCCGCCGCGCCGACGGCGAGGAGCGCGTTCTCCGCCTGGTGCGGCCCACCGAACGGAAGCCGCAGACGCCCGTAGTCGGCACGCGGTGTGCGCAGCTCCGCCCAGGCGCCGTCGAACATCGGCTCGACCACCGCAGCCGTCCCCAGATCGGCCGGACCGGCGACCGGGAACCCCTCCCGCGCGGCGCGCTCGTCCACGATGGCCCGGAGCCCCGGCGCGAGCGATCCCACGAGCAACGGCTTCCCCGGGCGCGACACGCCCAGCTTCTCGCGGAGTATCTCCTCCACGGTGTCGCCGAGGATGCGCCGGTGATCCAGCGAGATGCTGGTGATGATCGAGACCTCGGGTTCGACCACGTTGGTCGCGTCGAAGCGACCTCCGAGTCCCACTTCCAGCACGGCGGCTTCCACCGCTCGCTCCGCGAACACGAGGAACGCGATGGCGGTGAGTGCTTCGAAGTAGCTGTACGGGATTTCCTCCCGGAGCGGAACCACGCGCCGGGCAGCCGCCTCCATTTCGTCGATGGAAACGAAGGCGCCGTCGACCGAGATCCGCTCGGCCACGCTGAAGACGTGCGGAGATGTGTAGCGGCCGGTCGTGATCCCCTGCGCCGAGAGAATCGCCGCGAGCAGCGTGGTGACCGATCCCTTCCCGTTCGTGCCGGCCACCAGGACGGAGCGGAACGAACGCTCGGGGTGACCCAGACGCTCCATGAGCGCCCGGATGTTCCCGAGACCCAGCGTCATCGCCGAGGGTGAAAGGCCGAGAACGAACTGGAGATCGGGCGGCAGGGGGTCGCGCAGGTCAGGAAACGGCCGGCGACTGCGAGTCATCCTTTACGTCCTGTTCCGAGACGGAGACCGCGCCGGCGCACAGGAAATCGATTACGCCCTCGAGAACGCCGCGCAACTCATCGCGGGGGACGATCATGTCGATCATGCCGTGCTCCAGCAGAAACTCGCTCCGCTGGAATCCTTCGGGGAGGTCCTGACGAATCGTCTGCTGTATGACCCTGGGGCCTGCGAAACCGATGAGCGCCTTGGGCTCCGCGATGATGACGTCACCGAGACTCGCGAAGCTCGCGGTCACACCGCCGGTCGTGGGATTCGTGAGAATCGATATGAACGGCAGTCCTTCTTCGGACATCTGCGCGAGCATCGCGCTCGTCTTGGCCATCTGCATCAGCGAGAAGATCGACTCCTGCATGCGCGCCCCACCCGAACGGGACACGACCGCCAGCGGCCGCCGCCGCAGGATCGCGTCCTGGGCCGCCCGCGCGAACTTCTCCCCCACCACCGAACCCATGCTCCCGCCCATGTACGAGAAGTCCATGATGGCGAGGACGATCTCGCGCCCGCCCATCGTCGCGAAGCCGGTGACCAGGGCGTCGTTGACGCCCGTCTTCTCCGCGTACTCGCGGATGCGGTCCTTGTACTTCTTGAGGTCCTTGAACTGGAGGGGATCGCCGGACACCAGACCCGTGTGGGTCTCACGGAACGAGCCGGGATCGGTGAGGATCTCGATGTACTGCTGTGTCGAGATCATGAAGTGGTTGCCGCACGCGGAACACGTCCAGAACCGCTTCTCGAGTTCCTTCACGTAGAGGATTTCGCCGCAGAGATCGCACTTCTTCCAGAGGCCGTCGGGAACCGCCTTCTTGCGAATCGGCTGGACGCCCCTCTTTTCCCTCTTGAACCAGGACAACGGCGCTCTCCTCCTCGAACGGGTACGGACACACTATAGTTGCGGCGGGGGGGGCCGACAACTCCAAACGCGGCCGGGACGGACCTCACGACCTAATTCACATATCTACAACGAGTTGTCTGATCAGGGCGGCCAGTCTTCCGCTCGCTTCGCGCCCCACGCGGACCACGTCGTCGTGATTCGGGACCGCGCAGGCGATCCCGGTGCACGGGTTGGTGACCAGGGCCACGGCGGCGACGCGGATGCCCGTCGCGCCGGCGGCCGCGATCTCGGGTGCGCCAGACATCGTGGCGACGTCGCCCCCGGCCCGCTGGAGGGATTCCACTTCCGCGACCGTCTCGTATGCCGGTCCCGGGCAGCAGACCCCGATGCCGCGGTGGACCGCAACCCCGGCCGAGCGGGCCGCGCGCTCGACGGCCGCCGTGAGTCCGGCGTCCAGCCGGGGCCGGAGCCCGCCGGGCCCGGGGGGGCGGTTCTGACGGTCGAGGAGGTCGCGGAACACCATCAGGTCGCCGGGCACCAGGCCCGGCCGGAGCGCGCCGGCCGCCGATGCCACGAGCAGATCGGTCGCGCCGCGGCGGGCAAGCCATTCCACCAGCCGCGTGACCGCCGCCAGTTCGCCCTCGTACCCGTGACGCCGGCCCAGCACGAGCAGGCACGGCCGGCCTTCGACGGCGCCGACGCGCACCTCACCCGCGTGACCCGGCACCGCGCAGGCTCCCACGCCGTCGATTCGGTCGAACGGCACCACTTCGTGCGCAACGATCGTGGCGGAAAGCGGACCCATGCCGCTGCCGGCGATGATGGCGAGACGGCGGGCGCTCACGCCGCCGGCTCCAGCCGGAGGGTCAGCACGAGCGCGTCCTCGTCGTTGTCGTGGTAGTAGCGCCGGCGCACACCGACGGGCGAGAAGCCCATGGTCTGGTAGAGCAGCCGGGCCGGCGTGTTGCTCACGCGCACCTCGAGGGTGAGGATCCGGCAATTCCCGGCCCGGGCAACGTCGATCAGGTGCACGAGCATCCGGCGCGCGTAGCCGCGGCGCTGAAACTCGCGCGCGATGGCCAGGTTGAGGACGTGCACCTCACCGCGCAACATCCACGATACAAGGTACCCGATCACCGTGCCGCCGACCGACCCCACGAACGATCGCGACAGCCACTTCTCCTCGACTTCCTGTACGAACATCCCCTCCGACCACGGCGCAGGAAACAGGTCGCGCTCGATTTCGAGCACGCGCGGGATGTGCGCGGCCTCCATCGCTTCGATGACGAGGTCACTCATCGCCCGGCCCCTTCCCGGGGTCACCGGGCCGGCGGGCATGAGAGCGCAGCCGTACGCGTTCAGCGCCGCTGGGCCGGACGTAGAGCGGTTCGAGCCCGCGCACCGCGGCTTCGTCGAGCGCGCGCATCCCCGCCGCGATGCGAGCCAGGAACTCCGTGGACGGGAGACACGCGGGCGGGTCCGCGAAACGCGCTCCGGGGAAGGCGGCGAGAATCGCGTCCCGCGAGGCGAGTGCGCCGGTTCCCACGAAGATCGCCGGCGCTTCCTCCCGCCCGCGCGGGAGTGCTTCGATGAGTGTCCCCGGCGTTTGCGCGCACGGCGCGATCATTTCGTGCGCCGCGGCGGTGTCGGAGCCGGTCGCCGCACCCGACGCGCGCGCGTACAGCGCCGCGTACACCTCGCCCCGCCGCGCGTCCACCATCGCGCACGCACGCTCGTGGCGCGCGAGCAACGGGAGCGCGAGCAGGCGGAGAGAGTCGATGGGCACGATGGCGGCGCCGCTCGCCGCGTGCAGGCCCTTGGCGAACGCCAACCCGATGCGGAGTCCGGTGAAGCTCCCCGGTCCCACGACGATCGCCACGCGTTCGACCGCGCTGGCCTGGAGCGACGCCCCGGCGAGGAGGCGCTCCACCGCGTGCGACAGCGCCACCAGGTGCGAAGCGGGATGCTCGAAGCGCTCCGTGCCGAGCACCGCGTCGTCGCGCGCGAGCGTCACCGCGCCCGTCGCGTGCGACGTATCGACGGCGAGCGTCACCACGCGATGCCTCCGATCTGGGCCGCCGCGTCCGGCACGGCGAACACGGTGATCGTCCGTACATCCTCGCCGCCGGTGGCAATGCGGATCTCGACGTCCGCGGCCGCGAGGAGCGAGGGCGAGCGCTCACCCCATTCGGCGAGAACGACCGTGTCTTCTCCCTGCATGTCGAAGACGCCGATTTCCTCGAGATCGCGTTCGTGCTCCAGGCGGTAGAGATCGATGTGCGCGATCTCGAGTCGCCCGGAGAGCATCTCGACGAGGATGAACGTGGGGCTCACGATCGTGCCCGTCACCCCGAGACCGCGGCAGATCCCGCGCACGAGCACCGTCTTGCCCGCGCCGAGGGGTCCCGAGAGGCACACCGAGAGGCCGCGTCGGATCCGTTCCCCGAGGGCGGCTCCGAAGCGTTCGGTCTCGACGTCCGATTCGGTGCGCAGCGCGTATACCTGGCTCCGCTGCATCATGGGGGGCGCCCCGCTACCGGGGCGTGAGGGTGAGACAGGGGAGAACCATCTCCTCGAGGGAGACCCCGCCGTGCTGAAAACTCCCCTCGTACGCCTTCTCGTAGTCGCGGAAGTTGGTCGGATAGACGAAGTAGAAGTACTCCTTGGCGAAGAGGTACGACTTCGTGCGCGACTCGGCGGGCAGTCTGAACTCGCCCGGCGTCCGCGTGATGATGGCCTGGCGCTCGTCGCACTTGAGGTTGTCACCGAACTTGTAACGCAGGTTGGTGGATGTGTCCCTGCGCCCGTGCACGAGACTCGCCTTGCGGCCGAGAATCGAGCCGTGGTCGGTGGTCAGGACCACCTTGATTCCGGCCCGGGCCAGATCGGCGAGGATTTCGCGCAGCACCGAGTGCGAGAACCATGAATGCATGAGCGAACGAAACGACGACTCGTCCGGCAGGAGCTGCTGGAGGATCTCGGACTGGTTCCGGCCGTGGGTGAGGATGTCGACGAAGTTGAACACCATGGCCACGAAGGAGGAATTCATCAGGCTCGCCACGCGCTTGCGTGTATCCGCCGCCTCGGCCGCGTTGAAGATCTTGACGTACCGGAGCTTGCTCTCGTCCAGCCGCATCCCGCGCATCTGTTCGCCGAGGAAGAAGGACTCGTACTTGTTCTTGCTCGTCTCTTCGTTGCTGCGTTCGAGCCACTTTTCGGGATGGCGCCGCGCGATCTCGTCCGGGAACAGGCCGCTGAAGATCGCGTTGCGCGAATAGGGCGTGGCCGTGGGCAGGATGGAGCAGTAGAAGTCCCAGCGCACGTCGAATGACTCCGTCAGGAACTCCTCGATCACCATCCACTGATCCAGGCGCACGCAGTCGACCAGTATGAAGAACAGCTTCTCGCCGGCCAGGAGGTGTGGCGCGATGAACTTCGGAAACAGGTCCACGCTCATGGGCGGGCGCTTGTCCGACGCCACCCAGTCGCGGTAGTTGTTCTCGACGAACCGTCCGAACTGCTGCGCGTGGTTGAGCCGCTGGTCCTCGTGCGTCGACTCGAGACCGCTGCGGCGGTACTGGTCGAACTCCCGGTCCCAGGCGCACATGCGCCGGTGGATGCGGAGCCAGGCGTCCCACGTGTCTTCCCGGGCCAGAGCGCTGATCTCGTTGAACTCGCGGATGTAGTCCGGCGGGAAGCGCGCTTCCTGGATGCGGGGCGCGTCGAGGATGCGTTTGCACGCGGAGTAGATCTGGAGCGGGCTGACGGGCTTGAGGAGGTAGTCGTCGATCTTCATGCCGAACGCGTTGTCCATCAGGCGTTCTTCTTCGTTCTTGGTGATCATGACCACCGGGAGGGCCGGGTCGGTCTCCTTGATCTCCACGAGCGTATCGAGCCCGCCCCGGCCGGGCATGGACTCGTCCAGGAGCATGATGTCGAACTTGCCCTGCCGGACCAGCGTCAGCGCGTCGGCGCCGTTGGTGGCCGTCTGGACCTGGTAGCCCTTGTCGCGGAGGAAGAGGACGTGCGACTTGAGGAGTTCGATCTCGTCATCGACCCATAGAATTCGTTTGCTCACGCTGGAAGTATACGCACCGGCCCGAGGGACTAGCAAGGGCGCCGATCAGCCCGCGGGAAACCGCACCACGAACGTCGTCCCCCTGCCGGGACGCGAGTCCGAGAGCCGGATCGTGCCGCCGTGGTACTCGTGCACGATACGGCGCGCGAGCGCGAGGCCGATTCCCCAGCCCCGCCGCTTGGTACTGAAGCCGGGCCGGAAGACCTGGTCCCGCAGCGCCCCCGGAATGCCGCGGCCGGTGTCGTGCACCGACACCTCGACGTGGTTTCCGTCACGGCGGGCGCGGATGTCGATGCTCCCTCCTCCCTCGCCGAGCGCGTCGACCGCGTTCTTGATGAGATTCTCGAACACCCACTCCAGGAGTTCCTCGTTGCCGCGTACGCGCAGTTGCGGTTCGCACGAGAGCGAGATCGTGGAGTCCGCCTTGAGGCTCGGGAGACGCTTCTCGAAGTAGGCGACGGTGCGCGCGAGCACCGCTTCGAGCGCCACGTCGGCGCGCTCCGGGGTCGCGCCGATCTTGCTGAAACGCTCCGTGACCTTGTTGAGGCGCGCGAGATCCACCTCCATCTCGTCCACCTGGGCGCGGATGTCGTCATAACCGCGTTCCATGGCGCGATCCCGGATCACCTGCACCCAGCCCAGCATGGCGGACAGCGGTGTGCCGAGCTGGTGGGCGGTCTCCTTGGCGAGCCCCACCCAGATCGATCGCTGTTCGCTCAACTTGAGATAGCGCAGCCCCTGGATCGCCACCGCCATGAACACGAGGAAGATGCCGAGCAGCACGAACGGCATGTAGCGTAGCTCGCGCTGCAGCGGCGACGGCCCGTAGTGGACCCAGCCGGATGGTTCGTTGGTGCCCACCACGCGGATCGGAATGGGCGCGTTCTCCCGGTCGAACTCGCGGTAGAGCTCCACGAGCCGGCGCAGCTTCTCGGTCGGGGGATCGTTGAGGTCCATGTTCATCAGCATCTCCCAGTCCTCTTCCGTGCGCTCGCCAACCGGAACGCGGTTCCACAGGACCGGACGCCCGTCGAAGACGGTGATGATGATCGGAAGGTCGGTCTCGTTCACGATCGTGCGCAGGTCCGCGAGGCTCCCGTCGTCGGCAACCTCGAAGAGGACGTTGGCTATGTAGCGGGAGAAGAGCCGGCTGGTGGTTTCGGAATTCTCGCGCATGCGCGCGATCAGATGGTTCGAGTAGATCAGCATGGCCAGGAAAAGCCCGGCGACGCCGAGGAACAGGTACCCCTTCAGCCAGAATCGAATGTTGCCGCCGGGTGCCAGGGCCATGCCCGTCAGCCGAGGTACTCCCTGCCTCGCATGTAGGGCCGGAGCCGCGCGGGGATGCGCACCCGGCCGGTGGGTGTCTGGTGGATCTCGAGCAGTGACGCCACCACGCGCGGGAGCGCCAGACCGGAGCCATTGAGGGTGTGCACGAACTTGTGCTTGTCGTCGCCCTTCTTGAGACGGATTCCCGCCCGCCGCGCCTGGAAATCCTCGAAGTTGCTGCACGACGAGACCTCGAGCCACTTGTCGACGCCCGGAGCGAACGTCTCGAGGTCATAGCACTTCGCAGCGGCGAAGCCGAGGTCACCGGCGCACAACGCCACCACTCGATAGGGCAGTTCGAGGGCGTCGAGCACCGCGGTCGCGTCGGCGACGAGCGATTCGAGTTCGTCGTACGACGTGTCCGGGTGGACGAACTTCACCATTTCGACCTTGTCGAACTGGTGCACGCGCAGGAGTCCGCGCGTGTCCGCCCCGTGGCTTCCGGCCTCGCGGCGAAAACAGGGGCTGTAGGCGGTGTACCGGATCGGCAGCCGTTCGCGCTCCACCACCGACTCGCGATGCAGATTCGTGACCGGCACCTCGGCGGTCGGGACGAGGAAGAGGTCGTCGACGCCGCAGTGATACATGTCCTCCTCGTACTTGGGAAGCTGGCCGGTGCCCGTCATCGAATCGCGGTGAACCAGGTAGGGGACGAGCACCTCTTCATAGCCCTGTTCGGCGTGGAGGTCGAGCATCAGGTTGACGAGCGCGCGGCACAGGAGTGCCCCATCGCCGCGAAACACGACGAAGCCCCGTCCCGAAACGGTGCGGCCGCCCTCGAGATCGAGTACACCCAGCTTCTCGCCGATCTCCCAGTGGGCGAGCACGTCTTCGAACGGCTTCTCCGCCTTTCCCACGGTCTTCACGACCACGTTCGCGGTGGCGTCCGCGCCGTCGGGCGTCGACTCGTGGGGCAGGTTGGGGACGGTGAGCAGGAGCCCGTCGAGCGTTTCTTCGATCTCCTTGTTGCACGCCTCGAGTTCCTTGATGCGCGCGGACGTCTCCTTCATGGCGGCGTGCAGGGACGCGATGTCCTCGCCCGCCTGCTTGCGGCGTCCGATCTCCTCGGACGCGACATTGCGCTGGTGCTTGAGTTCCTCGGCGCGCTGGAGGTTGGAGACATGCTCGGCGTCCAGCGCGATCAGGCGCTCCACGTCGAAGGCGGCATTCCGGCGGCGAAGGCCGCGGCGGAGCCGTTCGGGATTCTCGCGGATGAGACGACGGTCGATCACGGAATCACGAGAGACGGAACTCCTCGATCACCTCGCGTCCGCCGGCTTCGAGGATTTCGCTGGCGAGCGTCCGGCCCAGATCCTCCTCGTTGCCGAGGGAACCCTTGACCATGCACTGGATCTTTTCGCTGCCGTCCGGATACGCCACCATGCCCTCCAGCTCGAGGGCCTTGCCCTCGATGCTCCCGAGCACCGCGACGGGAGCGGCCTGCTCGACATTCAGATGTTCGAGGAAGGCCCATTCGGCCCGGAGCATGCTGTGCGTGGCGGGATCGTTGATTGCCTGGACGGCGTCGCGGAACTGCGAGTCGCTCGAACGGATCAGGACGGCCAGTGCTCCCTGTCCCGCGGGCGGGATGCACACCTGGTTCGTGAGCAGTTCGGCCACGAATTCCTGCTTGTTCATGCGCTCCACGTCGGCCGCGGCCACGACCGCGCAATCGACCTTCGACGCGCGCACCTTCTGCAGGATCGAGTCCACGCTGCCCTGTGCGCGTACGATCCGGAGGTCCGGGCGGTAGTAGCGCAGCTGCGCCTCCCGGCTCGAGGAGCACGTGGCCAGGGCCGCGTTGTCGTGCAGTTCGTCGAGGATGCACCCGTCGGTGGAAATGAGCGCATCGCAGGGCGTGATGCGCGACGTGAGCGCGCCGATGGTGAGTCCGGATGGCATCCGCGTGGGAAGCGCGGAGGCTTCGAGGACGAGCACGTCACACTCGCCGCTCAACAGCTGACTCATCAACAGCGCGTTGCGTTCAGGTGTGGAGGGGAGGGTTCTGGACTGCCTGAGGTCTTCCGACTCGAGCGACGGGACGAACTCCACCGGAAGCTTGCCACCGTGCACGGCGAGCAGTCGGACTACTTCGTCGAGCTGTACTCGCGACAGTAGATCGACGTCGCTTGCTATCCGACACGTCGTTTTGGTCGTCACTCCAGGGCCCGTCCGTCCGGATGAGTGTGCCGTCGCGTATTCCGCAAATCGTGGGCGAAACGATAGCACAGCCCCCGGGGAGCGTCAACGGAGTTACCGGCCGACGGACGTGCGGCGTTCGGTGAGATTGTTGGCGAAGGTGGACTGGAACGGAATGGCGGTCGGCATCGCGTGATGCGAGGTTCCGGCCGATGCCTCGTGTCCCTCCACCATCATGCGCAGGAAGGAAACGAACGCGACCGTTACGAAGCCAAGGCCCACGATGACGGGCAGCATCCAGTCCATCGCAGCCCCGATACCGAGCAGCGAGAAGAACGCCTGCATACCGTAGAGGACGACGAGCGTCTGCCTGGGCGACAGACCCGCGTCGCGCAGCACGTGGTGCATGTGCAGATTGTCCGCCCCGAACAGGGGCGAACGCAGAACGACCCGGCGGGCGATGGCGAGCCCGGTATCGAGCAGCGGGACACCCAGCACGAAGCACACCGCGGCGAACATGTTCACCGTGGAAACGCGCATGGTGACGAGACACGCCGTCACCGCCAGCACGAGGCCGAGGAACATGCTTCCGGTGTCGCCCATGTAGATGCGGCCCGGTGGGAAGTTGAACACCAGGAATCCAAGGCACGCGCCGCCCAGCGCGAGAGAGAGCACGACCACTTCGGGCTGGCCGGTCATGGAGCCGATCACCGCGAACGCCCCGGCCGAGAGAAGCGCCACGCCGGCCGCGAGTCCGTCGTGACCATCGACCAGATTCACTGAGCTCAGCATCCCCACCACGAAGACCAGCGATACCAGCGCGAGCATCACGAACGACGTGTCGAACACCCACATGCCGGTGAAGAGGCGGAATCCGATCGCCACGATCGATGCGGCTGCGAGCACCTGGAACGCGAGTTTGCTGCGGACGGCCAGGTTGCGCATGTCGTCGACGAGTCCGAGCACCACGATGAGCATGGCGGCGGGAATCGCCCGCGCAACGAGCGCCGCGCCCGTACTCACTCCGGGCCTTCCCAGCCAGATCGCCACGGCGGCGAAGACGCCCAGGAACAGGGCGATTCCGCCGAGGTGCGGAATAGAATCTGAACGCGGCCGGGAGCCCCGCCCGTTGGGCTTGTCGCCGAGCCGCCAGCGGATGGCGAAGGAGCGGACGACCGGCGTCACAATGACGCTCACTGCAAACGCCGTTGCAAACACCACGCTGTTACCAAGCCACGTCGAGATGCCGGTCAACGGAGAGCCTCCTGGTGCAAAACACGCCGGTGGGTCTTCCCCGCCCCCGGCGCCGCGGCGCGCCGATCAGGGTAGTCTCGAGCCGGACGGAGTGTCAAGGCGATTGGTCCCATCTTAGTTCTTCATTCTCAACAAGTTGCCGACCAGGGGCCGGACTTCGCCGGGCCGGATCACCCGGAACGCCAGCACGAGCAGCCCGTAGAGGATCACGTGGACCGCCGCCAGAACCACCGTCCAGAGGCTGGAATCCAACCCGGCCCGGCCGATAACCGTCCAGAGGATGAGGGCCACCAGCGTGCCAGCAAGAAGCGTGCGAATCCCGGTGCCGATCGCCCGGGCGCTGACCCGCACCCCGAATACGCCGAACACCTCGCGCATCCCGAACACGAGCAGGAGGCCGTACGAAATGATGGTCGAGAGAATGGCCCCGCGCGAGTGCATGCTGGGGATGAGGATCACGTTCAGCGCGAAGTTCATCACCGCCGCTCCCGCCGTGAGCCAGGCGTAGGTCCGGATCCGCTCCGCCGCGAGCAGCGCCGGCAACACGAGCGCCCCCAGGCTCCGGATCACGACCACCCACGCGAACATCGCCATCAACTCCCCCGCGTAGACGTACTGGTCGGAGTAGACCAGCGAGAGCAGCGGCACCGCCATCGCGACGAACACGGAACCGAAGAGCACCCCGGCCACCAGCGACAGCTTCAGAGAGCGCCGGATCAGGCTCGCACACTCGGCGATGTCGCCGCGCGAGAATCGCGACGCCAGCGCGGGTCGCAGGGTCGTGACGAGCGCGAAGGCGGGGAAGAGCGACACCTCCATCACCGCGCGCGCGATGGAGTACTGCCCCACTTCCTCGAGCGGGTCGAAGTAGCCCAGCACGAGCTTGTCCATCTGCGAATATACCGCCACCGACGCGCTGCTCACCGCGAGCGGAATGCTCATCGCGAGCAGCCGGCGACGGATCGACGCACGCTCGCCCTCGTCGGGCTCGGCCGCGGGGAGGTAGCGCCGCAGGAGCAGCCAGAAGGCCGCCATGCCCACCAGCCACGCGGCGATGTAGCCGAGCAGTATGGCGACGACCCCCATCCCCATCGCCACGACCCCGGCGGTTGCGACGACGCGCGCCGAGAGCATGGCGGCGCGCACGCGCGAAACCGTGGCGTGCCGGTTGAGGCCGATCAGAAACTGCTCCTGGAACTCGTAGACGCTCGCACAGAAGATGATGCCCGCGGATATCCGAACCGGCCACAGCAGCGTGTCGTTGTTGAACCAGCCCGCGATGGAGGGCGCCAGAAACCAGGTGAGCAGCGACGTCGGGAGCGCGAGCGCCAGTCGCAGATTGGAGCCGGTGCGAAACAGCGTGCGCAGCACACCCGGCCTTGCCACGCCGTACTCGCTCGCCAGACGCGACGCGCCCAGGTCGAGGCCGAGTTTGGCGATGATCAGCACCTGGGTGGCGAAGGCCATGGCCCACGAAACGGAGCCCCAGACGGTGGGACCGGAGAAACGCGCGATGACCCAGGAAACGGCGAACGCCGCGACGACGGGAAGGAGCGAGAGGGCCAGGCTCCACTTGAAGCTCTGCCCCACCGCGGACTGCTGAAACGACCAGTTGTTACGGCTGCTCATCGAAAAAACGGACGATCACCTGCGCGATTCGCGGGGCCGCTTTTCCGTCCCAGAGGTCCGGAATCCGAGCGTCCTTGACGCCTTCGCGAAGCACGCCCTGTGCCTCGGCGACAATACGCGCGGTGTCGGTCCCGACCAGACGATTCGTCCCGACCGTCAGGGTCACGGGGCGTTCCGTGTTGTCACGGATCGTCAGGCAGGGGATTCCGAGAGCAGTCGTTTCTTCCTGGATACCTCCCGAATCGGTGAGAACAATGGAACTATACTTCATGAGTTTGAGGAAGTCCAGATATCCGACCGGGTCGATCAGCCGCATACCGGCGCCCCGGACCTCGTACCGGGCCTTCGCGATTCCCTGCCGCGTGCGGGGATGCACCGGGAAGACCAGGGGACACTCACGGGCGATCTCGGAAAGCCCGTCGAGAAGGCGCGTTAGCTGCACGATGTCGTCCACGTTGGACGGACGGTGCAGGGTCACCAGCCCGTAGCGGTGCGGGGTGAGCCCGAGGGCACGCAGGATGGCGGATCTTTCGGCCGCATTCTCGAAGGCGCGGAGTGTGTCGATCATGACGTTGCCCACGAAGTGGATCCTCCCGTCGTCGATCCCCTCGCGGACCAGGTTGTCCCGGGCTTCCGGTGACGTCGTGAAGAGGAGGACGCTCACCGCGTCGGTGAGCGACCGGTTGACTTCCTCCGGCATCGTGCGGTCGAAACTGCGCAACCCCGCCTCGACGTGCGCCACGGGGACGTCGCGTTTCGACGCCACCAGCGCGCAGGCGAGCGTGGAGTTGACGTCTCCAACCACGATGACGAGGTCCGGGTCCGCGGCCACGAGCACGGGTTCGAACGCGAGCATCACCCGCGCGGTCTGCTCTGTGTGCGAACCGGAGCCGACGCCGAGGTGCGAGTCGGGCCGCGGGAGATTCAGATCGTCGAAGAATATCTTCGACATGTTCTCGTCGTAGTGCTGCCCGGTGTGAACGAGTGTGAGGTTGAAGCGCCCGGTGGCTTCGAGCGCGCGCCACACCGGTGCCACTTTCATGAAGTTCGGCCGCGCCGCGGCCACGAGGAGAATGCGGGGCTTTCGCGCCATCGCCTATGACCGCGTCTTCCCTTTCGCCAGACGCGCGCCGTAGTGTTTCTCGTAGTACTCGCGGAAGGCGCCGCTCTTCACGCGTTCCCACCAACCGCGGTTCTCGACGTACCAGCGCACCGTCTGCTCCATCGCGTCCGCGAACCCGGTGCGCGGCGCCCATCCCAGCGCGCGCAACTTGTCCGCCGCGAGCTTGTACATCCGGTCGTGTCCCTTGCGGTCCTCGATGAAGACGATCTTCGACTTCGTGGAACCCACGTGCTTCAGGATCAACTCCGCGATGCGGAGGTTCGGCTGCGAGTTGCCCACCGCGATGTTGTAGATCTCCCCCTCGTTGCCCTTCTCGGCGACGAGCGCGATGGCGCGGCAGTTGTCGTCGACGTAGAGCCAGTCCCGCATGTGCATGCCGTCGCCATAGAGCGGGAGATCCTTCCCCTCCATGGCGTTGGTGATGAACAGGGGGATGAACTTCTCCACGTGCTGCCGGGGCCCGAAGTTGTTGGAGCTGCGCGTGATCACGAGCGGGACCCCGTAGGTGTTCGCGAACGCGAGACACATGAGGTCGCCGCCGCACTTGCTGGCGCTGTACGGATTCCCCGGCCGCAACGGCGATTCCTCGGTGAATCCCTCGCCCCCGCTGGAGCCGTAGACCTCGTCCGTCGAAATCTGGACGTAGCGCTTCACCTTCAACTCGCGCGCGAAATTGAGCAGATTGTAGGTTCCCTGGATGTCGGTCTCGATGAAACCCGCGGCTTCGTCGATGGACCGGTCCACGTGCGTTTCCGCGGCGAAGTTGAACACCACCTCGGCGCCGTCCATGGTTTCGCGCACGACCTTCGGGTCGCAGATGTTCCCCTTCACGAAGCGAACGCGTCCGCTGTCGACGAGATCGCCGATGTTCTCCATGTTGCCGGCGTAGGTGAGCGCGTCGAGAACGGTGATGGCGCACGCCGGTTGCTCGCGCGCGATCATCCGGACGAAATTCGATCCAATGAACCCGGCGCCGCCGGTGACGAGGATGGAAGCAAACGCCACGTCAGGCCTCTCCCAGGGCTTCGAGGTCCGCCAGATCACGAGCGCGCCCCGTGGTGCGCTTGTTCACGACGAGATCGCTCCGGCCGATGAACGCGACGGGTACCCCGTCGTAGTCCCCCTCGACGCGTCCCGCGAACGCCTGCTCCCACGACACACCGGTCAGGGCGGTCAGAAAATCCACGCGAACCGGCGGCACGCCCAGTTGGACCACGCGGTCCGGACTTGTGAAATCATCCGACGACAGGCCGAGCGCTCCAAACCCGAACGCCTCGAGCGCCGTCAGAATACGCGTCGCGTTGGCGGGCGTCGGACGAACGAGGATGTCGAGGTCTCCCGTGTTGCGAGGCACGCCGTGGAATGCGAGTGCGTAGGCACCCACGACGATGAACTCAACGCCGTTCTCGTTCAACGACGCGAGCAACTCTTTGAAGTCTTGCTGCATTTCCATAGTGCTGCCGCCGGTAGGTTTCCACGGCTTCGATACGCTCGCGCGGTGTGCGCGACATCCAGTACGCGAGGTCCTCGGCATCCCCGGATCTGTCCGTCAGGCTTCGTTTCTTGACTACTCGTTGAATCAAGCCTCAGCCGTCCTTGCGGTTCCAGTCGTAGGGGATGTCGTTGTCGTGCGGATCGACGCGGAACTCGTCGGGCTCCTTGTAGTTGTAGGGCTCGGTCGGGATGTTGACGAGGTAGCCCGGGGTGGTGCCGATTCCCTTCATCCCGTGGAGCACGAAGGGCGGGATCACGACCAGGATCGGGTTCTTCTCGCCCATGAAGAACTCGTTCACCAGGCCCTTCGTGGTCGACTTCTCGCGGCCATCATACAGCACCACCTTGAGCATGCCGTGCACGCACACGAAGTGGTCGGTCTGCTTCTTGTGGTAGTGCCACCCCTTGACGACCCCGGGGTAGGCGACGGTGAGGTAGGCCTGCCCGAACTTCTGATAGAACTCGTCGTCGGCGCGGAGCATCTCCATGAGAAACCCGCGCTCGTCGGGAATGACCTTGAGCTGCTTGACCCGAACGCCGTCGATGAGTTTCACTTTCGACCCCTCCCGAACGACTCGTACACGAATCCATAGCCTTCTACCCGATCCCGGACATAGACGTTCCGGCAATCCACGAAGACGTTGCCGCGCATGAGTTCCTTGAGCCGCGGAAAATCGAGTTCCCGGAATTCGTTCCACTCCGTCACCAGCATCAGCGCATCGCACCCCTCGGCGGTCTGGTAGGCGCTCTTGCAGTACTCGACCGGTGCCTTCACGGTTCGCCGGAAACCGTCCATCGCCACCGGGTCGAACACGCGCACGCGAGCGCCCTTCGCGAGGAGGTCGTGAACCAGACGATTGGCCGGCGCCTCGCGCAGGTCGTCCGTGTTGGGCTTGAAGGCGAGCCCCAGCACCCCGACCGTCTTCCCGCGCAGATCCCCCACCGCGCCCGCGAGTTTGTCCATGGCGCGTCCGGTGAGGCCCTGGTTGGTCGCGTGGGCGGCGGTGATCAGGGGTGCCGCGAAACCGTTCTCGTTGGCCACGTGGATCAGCGACGATACGTCCTTGGGCAGGCACGATCCGCCGTATCCGATTCCTGCGTGCAGGAATTTCTTCCCGATGCGGCCGTCGAGGCCCATGCCCCTCGCCACCTCGTCCACGTTGGCACCAACCAGTTCGCAGATCCGCGCCATCTCGTTGATGAAGGAGATTTTCGTGGCGAGAAATGCATTCGACGCGTACTTGATCATCTCGGCGCTCTCCAGCGACGTGGAGACGATCGGCGTCTCCAGCAGATAGAGCGGCCGGTACACCCGCTTCATCATCTCGCGCGCCCGGTCCGATTCGGCGCCGACGACGACTCGGTCGGGACGCATGAAGTCCCCCACCGCGGATCCCTCGCGCAGGAACTCCGGGTTGGAGACGATGTCGAACTCAGCGTTCTTCGGCTTGTGCTCGGCGATCACGGCCGCCATCCTGCGCGCGGTGCCGGCGGGCGCGGTGCTCTTCTGGACCACCACGGTGTAGCCGGAGAGGTGCTTCGCGACGTCCCTCGCCGCGTCGAAGACGGACCCGAGGTCGGTGCCGCCGTCCCCGCGGGAGGGCGTGCCGACGGCGATGAAGACGACCTCCGCTTCGTGCACCGCGACCGCGAGGTCGGTGGTGAAGAACAGCCGTTCGTCCGCCACGTTCTTGGCGACGACTTCCTTGAGTCCCGGTTCGTAGATGGGGATCTCGCCTCGACCCAGTGCCTCGATCCGCGAGGCGTCGATGTCCACGCACGTCACCGTGTGCCCGAAGTCGGCAAAGCATGCGCCGCTCACCAGCCCCACGTAACCGGTTCCGATCATGCAGATTCTCGTCATGCGTCTTCCTTGTCCCAGTACGCGAGCAATGATTCGAGCATCTCCCGGACCGAGTGCCGGGCTCTCCAGCCGGTGTGCGCCGTTATCTTGGCGGGATCACCGCGAAGTTCCGGCATATCCACCGGGCGCATCCGTTCCGCGTCGACGCGGATCGTGAGATTCACACCGGCGATTTCACACAGATCTCGAAGCATATCACCAATACGATACGAATTCCCCGTGCATACGTTGTAGGTCTCCCCGGTGCGACCCTTCTTGATGAGCACCACGTATGCGTCGCACACGTCGCGGATGTCGAGGAAATCGCGCCGGACCTCCAGATTGCCCACCTCGATGACGTCGCTGCGCTCGCCGCGGCGAATCGCCGCCACCTGCCGGGCGAAACTGGGCAGCACATACGTGTCCGTCTGGCCGGGTCCCGTATGGTTGAAACTCCGCGTCATCACCGCGTCGACTTCGTAGAGCCTCGCGAACATGCGCCCGTAGTGGTTCTGGATCGCCTTGGCGAGCGCGTAGGGACTCTCCGGATTCGCCGGCGCCGATTCCGCGAGCGGCAGCTGTGATGCGTCCACGGTGCCGTACTCCTCCGCGGACCCCACCAGCAGGACCCGCGCGCGCGAGCCGGTCTTGCGCAGGTGATTCAGGATGTTCAGCGCGGGCCGCGTGTTGTCGGTCAGGGTCCGCGCCGGGTCGTCGAACGACTTGCGCACGCTGGCCTGCGCGGCCAGGTGCACGATGCATGCCGGAGAGACCTCGGCAATCATGTTCTCGACGAAGCCCTCGTCGGCGAGGTCCCCGGTAAGGCACTTCCTGCCGGGAAACGGGCCGTCGCCTTCGATCCGATCGGCGCCCCAGACCTCGTGGCCGGCCGCGACCAGCCTTTCCACGAGCGAGCGCCCGACGAATCCGTTACACCCTGTGACGAGGGCCTTTTCCATGTTCGGCCGTGCCCGGGACTGACTACCGGCTGCGCCAGTACTCCAGCGTGTCGCGCAGCGTCTTCTCGAACGGGATCTCCGGTTTCCAACCCGTGTCCGCGCGGAACTTCGAACAATCGCCCAGGAGCAGCATCACGTCCGACGGCCGAAGCCGGCTCTTGTCCGTCCTGACCTCGATCTTCTCGTCGGTCAGCGCGAGCAGCTGGTCCAGCATCTCGCGGATCGACCAGCATTTCTCCTGGCAGATGTTGTACACCTCTCCCGCCTTGCCCTTCTCGAGCGACAGCCAGTAGGCCTTCACCATGTCGCGGACATCGGTGAAGTCGCGTTTGGCGTCCAGGTTGCCGACGTGCAACACGGGTTTGCGAACGCCGCGCTCGATATCGACGATCTGCCTGGCGAAATCGCTCATCACGAATACCGGCGCGCGGCGCGGGCCCTCGTGGTTGAAGCCGCGCGTGCGCACGATGTGCATGCCGTAGCTCATGAAGTACTGGTAGCCCAGCAGATCCTGTCCCACCTTGCTCACCCCGTACGGCGAGAGCGGCCGCAGCGGGTTGGTCTCCTTGATGGGCACCTCGTTCTCGTGGACCATGCCGTATTCCTCGCTCGAACACGCGAGCTGGATCCGGCACTTGAGGCCGATCTTGCGGACCGCCTCGAAGATGTTGAGCTGGCCGATGACATTGGTGGTGAGGCTCTCGGCGGGCGCGTGCCACGACGTGGGCACGAAGCTCTGCGCGGCCAGGTGGAAGATGTAGTCGGGCTTGACCGTCTCGATCACGTCACGCGTCGAGGAGGCGTCGCGCAGGTCGCACTCGTGGAGCGCGATCTTGCCGTCCAGGTGTTCGATGTTCTCGGTGCGGCTCCGCCAGCGGATGATCCCGTGGACCTCCAGGTCGCTGCGGGTGAGACAGTAGTCGGCGAGGTGGCTGCCGGTGAAGCCGGTGACTCCGGTGATGAGAACGCGCAACTTGTTTTCCTTTCAAGAGATCGGATGTTGGCCGCGATCGTCGAGGGTAAGGCAAAACCTGATTCGGGTCAAAGGATTTGCGCGGCCG
>CAZPUV010000004.1:0-5397 GCA_964589805.1 uncultured bacterium
GATGAGGAGCACCGAGCTCGAGACCAGGAACGGTTCGACCCCCATGTCGACCATACGGTTGATGGAACTCGCGGCGTCGTTCGTGTGCAGGGTGCTCAGCACCAGATGGCCCGTGAGAGCGGCCTTTACGGCGATCGAGGCGGTTTCCAGGTCGCGGATTTCTCCCACCATGATGATATTCGGATCCTGGCGGAGGAACGCGCGCAGCGAGCTGGCGAACGTGAGCCCGATCTCCTCGTGGACGTTCACCTGGTTGATGCCCGATATGTTGTACGCGACCGGGTCCTCGGCCGTCATGATGTTGGAATGCACCTTGTTGATCTTCTGCAGCGCGCTGTACAGCGTCGTCGTCTTGCCCGACCCCGTGGGGCCGGTGACCAGCACCATGCCGTACGGGCTCTCGATGGCGTTGAGGAAGCGCGCCAGCGACGAAGGGTGGAAACCCAGTTTGGACAGGTCTATCTGCAGGTTGCTCTGATCCAGGATTCGCATCACGACCTTCTCGCCGAAGATCGTCGGGAGCGAACTCACGCGGAGGTCGATGGGCTTGCTGTGCATCCGGATCTTGATGCGTCCGTCCTGCGGAACCCGTCGTTCCGCGATGTCGAGTTCCGCCATGATCTTCAGGCGCGATATGATCGCGTTCTTCATCTTGAAGGGCGGTGACATCATCTCGTGCAGCATGCCGTCGATGCGGAAGCGCACGCGCAGTTGCTTCTCGTAGGGTTCGATGTGAATGTCGCTCGCTCCCCGCCCCACCGCGTCCGAGATGAGGCTGTTGACCAGCTTGACCACGGGCGCGTCCGCGGCTGCCGCGGCCGCCGCGAGTTCGGCCTCGTCGGTCTCCTCGACGATCTCGAAGTCGTCCTCGATCTCGCCCATGATGGTGGCGAGAGAGTCGGCGGAGTCGTAGAGCCGGTCGATCGTGCGCTTGATCGCCGTCTCCGTCGCCACGACGGGACGCACGTCGAAACCGGTGATGAACTTGATGTCGTCGATCGCGAAGATGTTGTCGGGGTTCGCCATCGCCACGGTGAGCGTGCGCCCCTCTCGTTTGAGCGGGACGACCTGGAACTTGGTGGCGACGTCGGATGGGATGAGATCGACCGCGCTGCCGTCGATCGAGGTCGCGTCGAGATCGACCGCGGGCACGTTGTAGACCTGCCCCATGAACTCGGCGAACGCCATCTCGGAGATGGCACCGGTCTTCACCAGGTTGTAGGAGAGAGTTCCACCCCCCGACTGCTGTGATTCGAGGGCGCGGGCCAGCTGGTCCTGGCTGATCAGCGACGATTCCAGGAGTTTCTGAGCGATTCTGTCTCTCAACGAGTTGCCTCCGGCACGTTGTACGATCCCCGCTCCGGCTTCCCCGCGGGCGACGGACTGGCGAAAAACTGCTCGGTGCGGGTGCGATTCCGCAAGTCCCGTGCCACGGAACGCGACCGGCAGCCGTCGCCGGCGCCCGCGGTCAGGGCACGATGGGAAATGGAACGCATCCCGGCGCCATTCCGGCACGGAACGCGCGCCGGCGCCTCGAGCCCGGGATTGCAAAATGAGAACCGGCGCGAGTTGCGCGGTGAAGCGGGCCGGGGGGTCCCCTACGGACGCCTCGCGGCTTGCTGGAGCCGGCGGATCGTGGCCGGTCCGATCCCCTGCACCCGGTCGAGTTCCGTCCAGGTGTTGAACGGCCCCCGGGCGTTGCGATGAATCACGATGCGCGAGGCCAGCACCGGGCCGATACCCGGCAGAAGTTCGAGCGACTCGGCGGGCGCGACGGAGAAGAAACGCATGGGATCGATGGCGTAGGAGGGCGGGAGTCCTCCGGCGGGCCCGGCGGGACGCGCCTGCGCGGGCTGGACTGCCCGCGCCTCCTGCGCCGGCCGTACCGGCTCCCGCCTACCCTCGAGGAACGAGGCGACGTGCCCGCCGCCCAGAACGATCAGGATGAGTCCCGCTCCCACCACCCGTCGCATCCACCCCTCCCGGAACCCGGACCGTCAGTTGAAGAGCGTCCACGCGATACCGTAAACCAGAGTGCGCGGTGTCATCAAGTGGTCGCCGAGGGTCGTGTACTGCGCGTCGGTGACGTTCAGGTACCGGACGTAGAGACGCGCGTCGATCAGGCGGGCCTCGAGGAGCAGGTTGACCACGTCGAAGGCTGGAAGTGCGCGGCCGTGATAGTCCACCCGCCCGTCCATGTGCAGGTACTCCGCACCGACGTACACCGCACTCGTCGCCTCGAACATCTCGCCCCCGATCATTGCCGACGCACTGGCCTGCACTTCCGGAACTCCGGAGAACGCTTCCTCGCGGTCTCCTGATGACGCGGTCACCGCGACCTCCCAGAGGCTTCGCAGCGGCCCCGTGCCGAACTCGGCCCGCAGGCGCTCCTCGGCGAACAGCATGGTCTGGCGTGACTCCGCGTTCGCGGCCACGCGCCACGTCTCGCCATCCACCAGGCGGGGGCGGAACGCGATCGACCGCTCCGCCGCGATCCACGACACGCGCGCGCGGTTGACGAACGCGCCCGCGCGCTGCTCCCAGTCGGCGCGCGCTTCGAACGCGTGTTCGGGGTTCACCCCCGCGTCACCCGCGATCGTGCGACCATCGCGCGCGTGCGCCGGCAGAAAGCGCTCCCCCAGCGTGGGGAGCCGGCTCGAACGCGTGGCACTCGCCACGAGAACACTGCGGTCCGTCGCCCGCCGGATACCCGCCACGGCACCCCACGCGATGTCGCTCTCTTCGTCGCCCGCGGCCGAGCCACCGGCGAACACCTCACCCGCGGATCCGGCGCGCGTGCGCGCCGACACCTCCGCCCGCCCGCCTGCGAGGCGTCCGCTGAAACGCGCGCCCACGTCCTGCGTGAAGGACGTCTGCTCGGCGACCAGGCGCAGACGGACGGTGCGCTCGCTCGCACCCCGCTCCAGCATCACGGCGGCCCCCACGGTTTCGTTCACCGACGCCGAGTCGGGATACTGCGAATCGTAACCACGGCCGTAGATCGTGATGCGCGCTTTCCGTGTGCCCGCCTCGAGCCAGGCGAGGTGGCCGTCGCGGCGCGCCTCGGCCGTGGCGCTGGCGAGATCGCCATCGGTCGTGCTCTCGAACTGCCGGATGCCGAACGTGAAGTCTGCGCGATCGTCCGGCGCGCCCCGGAGCACCAGCCCGGAATTGCGTGAGCGCGACTTCCCGAAGTCGGTGCCGTCGATGATCCCGGCCGCGTCGAACGCGTAGCCGTCGTCGAGCACCTCGTCGTAGGAAAGATCGACTCCCACGCGCCCCGCCTCGGACGAGAAGCGCACGCGCCGCTGCCGCAAGTCGTTGGTTCCCCTGGAAAGCTCGATGAACGTGCCGGGACGCGACGCCGGGGGCGGGAGATCCGTGAGCAGCACGCTTCCCTCGATCCACCCCGGTGTGCCCGGCTCGTCGAGGCGCAGCCGACCGAGTCCGCTGGTGGCCACGTGCACCCAGGGCGCAATGCCGTTCTGCGGGTCATTCAAGACGATCCCGTTCGCCAGCAGTGTCCCGCGCCCGCGCCCGATGCCCCAGCGCGAGTAGGCGGCATCGTTTCCGATCGGACCCGCGCGCACGATCAGCCCGCCGGGCGTGAACTCGAGGTAATGGTCGAGGCTGAGAGCGTGCCGCCGCAGATAGTCCCGGCGCGAAACGCCGTCGAACACGCTTCCCTCGCGCGCCGGCGGCCACGCCGCGAGTGTGTCGGGAAAGGCCCCGCGCGCGGGCGCGGCCGCCGCGAGCGAAAGTCCCACCATCAAGATGCGAACACCGGCCGGCGTCATGGCGCCGTCACTTCTCGCCGGTACGGAGCCAGCACGCGCAGGGTCGGACGAAGTGCGGCGAAGAACAGCGCGGCATTCCACGCGACGTGGACGACACCGAACACCACTCCACCCCACACGTAGACCCACACGCTCACATCGCTCGAGAAGGTGTAGAAGGCCGCGGCGTTCACCGCCAACTGGTAGACGATCACCAGTGCCGCACCCGTCGCGGCCGCGAGCACGGCCGCGAGGCCGCGGTGCGAGATCCGCGCGAGCGGCGGCCCGACGAGCCCGCCGGCAACACCGACCCCCGCGTAACACAGCCACTGTGATATCCACACCGGCGGCGCCACCGCACCCATCACGTTGAGCAGCGAGTGCGCGGCCATCCCGGCCCCGCCCACCACCGCGCCGAGCGCCGGTCCCAGCAGATAGCCCGCGACGAAGACCAGGAAGGTCACGAGTTCGACGTTGGGAATGCCGGCCAGGGCCTGCCCGGCCACGAAGACCAGGGCCGTCAGCAGGGTCGCCAGGAGTGCAGCGCGCGTGCTTTTCATCGAATGGTCGGAGCGCAACGCCGCGCTCCGTGGCGCGATGCTATCGGCCGGGGCGGGCAGCGTCAAGGTGTGCGTTGGGCGGGGGACGGCGTCCCGGTCAGGACGACCCGTTCAGCTTCCTGAGCTTCTCCGAGACGTCGCGGAAGGTCACGTCGACGACGTACACGTCTTCGAACTGGGCACGCGCGCCGTCGAGGTCACCGACCATCTCGCAGGCGAGTCCGAGGTTGTACTTGATTCCCAGCGAGTCTTCGCTGTCGGTTCCGATCAGCGCGAGTCCCTTGGTGAGTTGTTTGATCGCGAGTTGCGGCTGACTCTGGCGAACGAAGCACAGGCCGATCATCTCCAGACACTTCACCTGGAACTGGGGCGACTTGCACGCGACCTGGAACTCGCGGATCGCCTCGGACAGGAGTTCCATCTCCATGTACGCCATGCCGAGGTCGTAGTGGCTGCGGTAGTCCTCATCCGCCTCGCCGACATCCAGATCGCTTCCGATCATGGCCGAGATCTGGGTGGGATCGCCGGACGGCTTCTTCGGATTCACCGGCGCGGCAGCGGGCTTTCCAGCCGTCCCCTCCTGCGATCCCGTCTCCGGCTCCGGCATCGTGGCGGTCGTGGCCGGCGTGACCGGCGGCTCCTCCCGCGCACCCGGCGCATCGTCGACGTCGCCCTTCGGCGCTTCACGCGCAGCCGGGGCTTCGGGCGTCCCGGGCGCCGGTGTCACGGCGGCGGGCTTCGCAACGCCCCCACCCACACCCCGGGCCAGGCGCAGCAGATACTGGTCGCGTTCCGACGGGCCGTTGGACGCGTCCGGAGCGGGGCGGGCATCGGAAGGCGGGCCGGGCCGGGCGGGCTGGGCGGGAGCCGCCCGGGACCCCGAGGGGTTGAAGCGTGGTGTGGACTCGATGTCGATACGCTCTCCGGCGCTGTGCTTCTGCGTCCAGATGTTCTGTTCGGTAACGACGGTCCGAGCATCTCCCGGCGAACCGCCTGCGCTCGCCGCCGCAAGGTCCGCCGAGAGCCCGAGCCGGTCGATCTCGGCGCGCACCGCGGCGGTG
>CAZPUV010000004.1:5407-27554 GCA_964589805.1 uncultured bacterium
CTTCCGCATCGCCGCTCTTCTCGAGGGTCACGTGGAGATTGATGAGGACTTCGCCCGCGTCCGCGTCGAGTCCGAACGCGAGCAGACACTCCGCGAGCTTCTGCTGGACCGGAACCGAGTCCGGCATTTCGGCCGCGATGCCAACGGCGAGCTTCTTGAAGGCTTCGACCTGCATCGAGTCGGCCACGGCCTTGTCGAGGAACGACAGGTAGTACGACTCGGCCTCGCGCGTGAGGCCCTGTTTCATGCGGACGTTGCCGAGCCTCGTCAGCACCTCCGCGCGCCCGGGCAGCACGCGCATCACCTTCTTCGCCACGGCCACCGCGTTGTTGTACAGCCCGACGCGTGTGTACTCGTCGATGGCGCGGACGAAGCTGTCGTACGCTTCTGCCTTGGAATTGTTCTTGAGATAGATGTCCGCGAGCTCGTTGTGGACGTTCGGGTTGGACTGGTCCAGCTCGACCAGACGCTTGTATTCCCTGATCGCGCCCACCCAGTCCTGCTGGTGGACCAGATCCAGCGCCTTCTTGCGGATGATCGTTGCCTTGCTCAAGTCGCTTCCTGCCTCGTCACGCCGCCGCGCCGCGCTCGCCGCCGTCCCACGGCGTGCCCGCGACGAATACCCGGTCCACGGGATTGACGCCGAAGTGGTTCGGCACTTCCCGGTAGTCCTCGCACCTCAACACGATGAAGTCCGCCCGCTTGCCGGTCTCCAGACTGCCGACCTCGCGCTCGCGTCCCAGTACGAACGCCGGGTTGTACGTCGCCATCGCGATCGCCTCCGCCGGTGAAAGGCGCATGTGCGAGCACGCGATTGCGGTCATCATCGGCATCGACTCGCTCGTCGAGCTGCCCGGGTTGTAGTCGCTCGCGATGGCCAGTCTCATTCCGGCATCGACCATCCGCCGGGCCGGCGCAAACGAGATCGACGGCAGCCCGAAACTCGTTCCGGGCAGCAACACGCCGAACACCCCCGCACTGGACATCCGTCGGATTCCCCTGTCGCTTATCTTCTTCAGGTGGTCGGCCGAAACCGCGCCGATGTCCGCGGCCAGTTCCGCGGCGCCCATATCGGTCAACTCATCGGCGTGGAGCCTGGCCTTGAGTCCCGCCCGTTGGCCGGTCCGCAAGATTCGTTCCGTTTCCGACAGGCTGAAGACGCCCGCCTCGCAGAAAACATCGTTGAATTCCGCGAGGTTAGCCCCCGCCACGGCCGGGATCATCTCCCCGACGATCGCGTCCACGTAGCGGTCCCGGGACGCGGCGTGCTCGGGGGGGACGGCGTGTCCCCCGAGGAATGTCGCCACCACGGTGACCGGGTACGCCTCCCCCAGCGCCCGGATGACCCGGAGCTGCTTCATCTCATTGTCGAGGTCGAGGCCGTAACCACTCTTTATTTCTATTGTTGTGGTTCCGTGCCGGATGCAGCCCTCGAGCCGGGCCCGGCTGATGCGCAGGAGATCGGCCTCGGTGGTCGCGCGGATGTGCTCGACGCTTTTTGCGATCCCGCCGCCGCGGGCGGCAATCTCCTCGTAGGGTGTCCCGGCCACCCGCCACTCGTACTCGTCGAGCCGGTAGCGGGCGAAGACCGTCTGGGTGTGGCAGTCGACGAAGCCGGGCATGACCACGGCCCCGCCGGCAGAAATCTGCCGGCAGTCCGGTCGGGGGTTGACCGCCCGCATCACGTCGTCGCGCGATCCGACGGCCACGATCCGTCCACCGGCCGCCGCCAGGGCTCCGTTTCTCACGATGGCCAGATCCGACAGCGCGGCCCCCACCCGGGGGTCACGCTCCGGGCGAGCGAGCGTCAGCAGTTGTGAGGCATCCGTCAGAATGAGGTCGGCCGCGGGGCGCGCGGACATCGCTACTCTCCCCGCAGCATGGGAATGCGGACTCCGTCGCGACCTGCAGCTTCGATCGCCAGCGGGTAGCCGGCATCCGCGTGGCGCGCAATCCCCATTCCGGGGTCGCCAGTGAGGCATCGCACCGCCCTGCCACGCGCGTCCTCGGTGCCGTCGACGAGCACCGCCAGCCCGGCGTGGATGGACAGCCCCATGCCGACCCCGCCGCCGTGGTGCACCGACACCCACGCCGCGCCATTGACGGCGTTGAGGAGGGCGTTGAGGATCGGCCAGTCGGCGACGGCGTCACTCCCGTCACGCATCGCTTCGGTTTCACGGTGCGGACTCGCCACCGACCCGCTGTCGAGGTGGTCGCGCCCGATGACCACCGGCGCCGACACGGTTCCCTTCGCGACCAGATCATTGAGACGTTCCGCGAAACGCGCGCGCTCCCCGTACTTGAGCCAGCAGATGCGCGCGGGGAGCCCCTGGAAGGCGACGCGTTCCCGCGCGAGCGAGATCCAGCGCACGAGCGAGGGTCGGTCCGGGAACAATTCCAGGACGAGTTCGTCCGTGGCCGCGATGTCCTTCGGATCGCCCGAGAGCGCGATCCATCGGAACGGTCCGTAGCCCTCGCAGAACAGCGGGCGGATGTACGCCGGCACGAACCCGGGGAAGGCGAACGCGTCCGCGTATCCGGCCGCCTGCGCCTGGCCGCGGATGTTGTTCCCGTAGTCGAACACGCGCGCACCGGCGCGCATGAATCCCACCATCGCGGTCACGTGCTCCACCATCGAGGCCATGGACCGCTCGACGTACCCCTTCGGGTCGCGCCGGCGGAGCTCCGCGGCCGCGGCCACGTCGAGCCCCTTCGGCACGTAGCCGTTCAGCGGGTCGTGGGCGGACGTCTGGTCGGTGACGACGTCGATGTCGACACCGCGCGCGAGCAGCGCCGGAAACACGTCGGCGGCGTTGCCGACCAGCCCGATGGAGAGCGGGCGTCCGGCGCGCTTCGCCTCCAGCGCGCGCGACACGGCCTGATCGATGTCGTCCACCATCACGTCGAGGTAGCGCGTCTTCAGTCGCTTCTCGATCCGCGACGGATCCACCTCCACCGCGATCACCACGCCCCCGTTCATCGTCACCGAAAGCGGCTGCGCGCCTCCCATTCCACCGAGTCCGCCGGTGAGCACGATGCGGTTCTTGAGCGAACCGCCGAATTCCTTCTCCGCGCAGGCGGCGAACGTCTCGTACGTGCCCTGCAGAATGCCCTGGGTCCCGATGTACATCCAGCTGCCCGCGGTCATCTGGCCGTACATCATGAGGCCCTTGCCCTCGAGTTCCCAGAAGTGCTCCCAGGTGGCCCACTTCGGGACCAGGAGCGAATTCGCGATGAGGACGCGCGGCGCGCCGGGGTGCGTGGGAAACACCGCCACCGGTTTGCCGGACTGGACGAGCAGGGTCTCGTCATCGCCGAGTTCGCGCAGCGTCGCCACGATGGCGTGGAACGCGTCCCAGGTCCGCGCCGCCTTGCCGCGCCCGCCGTACACGACCAGGTTCTTCGGATCCTCGCCCACCTCGTTGTCCAGGTTGTTGCACAGCATGCGCAGCGCCGCTTCCTGCGCCCATCCACGGCAGGACAGTTCGCGGCCGCGCGGAGCCCGGATGGCTCCCGGTGTGAATTGCATGGCACCTCCCATGTCGCCTACGCGTCCTCCGGCAGCAGTTCACCGACGGCCGCCTTCACCGCGCGGGCCATCTCCCCCGCGCCGGAACGCCGTTCGAGCGACTCGATGTGGACCGTGAGCACCGCGTCGCGATCGAGAAACGGAACCGTCTCGCGCACCGCGTCGCGCACCGCCGCCGTGCCGCGTCCGGGCGCCACCGGCAGGTGGAAGTCCAGTGCCTGTGCGCCGCACATCAGTTCCACCGCGACCACGCGGTTGACGTTGTCGAGCACGCGCGACACCTTGAGCGCGCCGATGCTCCCCATGCTCACGTGGTCCTCGAAGCCCAGCGACGTGGGTATGGAATCCACGGACGCGGGGTGTGCGTGTACCTTGTTCTCACTCACGAGCGCCGCCGCGAGATACTGCGCGATCATGAACCCTGAGTTGAGCCCCGGATTGGAAACGAGACAGCGCGGCACCTTGTCTCCGTCGCCCTCCATGAGCTTGTCGACGCGGCGCTCTGCGATGGACGCGATCTCGCTCGCCGCGATGGCCAGCGCATCGAGTGCGATGGCCATGTGCTCGCCGTGGAAGTTCCCTCCCGAAACGACGTCGCCCTCTTCGGGGAACACGATGGGGTTGTCGGTCACCGAGTTCATCTCGCGGGTGACCCACTCGCCGACCCAGCGACAGGTGTCAGCCACCGCGCCCAGCACCTGCGGAATGCAACGGAACGAGTACGGATCCTGGACGCGGTCACAGTTGCGGTGCGAGCGGATGATGGCGCTGTTCTCGTGCAGGCGCCGGAATCCCGCCGCGACCGCCATCTGGCCGGGATGGGGCTTGAGCGCGTGCAGCCGTTCGTCGAACACCCGGTCCGTGGCCTGGACGGCCTCGAGCGACATCGCCGCCGCGGCCATCGACGTCTCGAGCAGCGTCCGGGTGCGCAGCAGTTCGCGCGCCGCCACCGCGCTCATGAGCTGCGTGCCGTTGATCAGCGCCAGCCCCTCCTTCGGGCGCAGCGAGAGCGGCTCCAGCCCCTCGGCGGCGAGGGCCTCGGCGGCGGGTACCCGGCGGCCCCGGTAGGTCACGTCACCCTCTCCGATCACCGCCAGCGACATGTGCGCCAGGGGTGCAAGGTCGCCGCTGGCGCCGACGGAACCGTACGACGGCACCACCGGTGTGATTCCCCGGTTCACGAGATCCATGAGGCGGGTCACGAGTTCCACCGACACACCCGACCGTCCGATCAGCAGCGAGTTCACGCGCAGGACGATCATCAGGCGCACGGTGCCTTCGTCGAGCGGCGCTCCCGCCGCGGCGGAGTGGCTGCGGAGCAGGTTGTGCTGCAGCGTCACCGCGTCGGCGGCGTCGATCTTCGTACGCGCGAGCTTCCCGAAGCCCGTGTTGATCCCGTAGTGCGGGACGTCGGCGCCGGCGAGACGCTCGCAGAACCGCGCGCAGTGCGCCACGCGCTCGATCGCAGTCCGGTCGGCGGCGACGGTGACCCCACCGTCGAGGAACGCCGCGACGTCCGCGAGGCGGAGGCTGAGTCCATCAAGAGTGAGAGTGCGCATGGTCGGGGTCATGCTAACACCTTTAGAAGTTCTGCTCCAGCAGCACGTGCACCTTGGTCGCCTGCAGAGAAACCTCGTCTCCGACGGCGAAGCTCAAGTCGATGCGGCCGAGGCGCGACGCGCTGCGCACCCCGAAACCGAATCCCGCCAGGCCGGTTCCGGTCTCCGCCGCGCTGCCGTCCGGGCGCGCCGTCTCCTGGAGCACGTACCCCCCGTCGGCGAAGATGTACAGCCCCTCCCTCGGCGTGTGCCCCAGCCGGAGTTCGTTGCGCAGGTGGCCGACGCGCCGGCCGTGGAACTGATTCTCGCGGTAGCCGCGCACGGTGCGCGCGCCGCCGATGTAGAACTGCTCCGAAAGGGGAAGGGACGGCTCGTCGCTCTCCAGGGTCTGGATGGCGCCCTGCAGGCTGTAATGGAGCGACCAGAACGCGGGGACGATCGCGTCCACGGTGCCTTCCACGATGGTCTGGTTCACGTCGCCCGGTCCGCCGGCGTCCGCGCGGTAGGAGACGTCCTTGGCGGCGAGCGAGACCGCGGTGCCGACCCGCGCGTAGGCGGCGCGGCGCTCGCTTCCCCACAGCGCGGAGACCCCGACCCGCCCGCGGACCCGGGTCGAGCGCAGCAGCGGTCCGGTGCTGAAGACGTTGCGGTCACCGAATGCGCCCGCTGAAATCGTGAGCAGCGTTCCCGCCACGCGGCCGAATCCGCGCTCGACGTCGACGCCGAGCGACTGCCACGTGTAGAGCGTGTCCTGCCCCGTCTGCTCGAGCCGGACGCCGACGCCAACGCGGCGTCCCAGGAACAGCCGGTCGCGGTAGTTGATGCGGGTCTCCCGGCGCCCGTTGCCGTCGTTGCTCCACGTCGCACCGAAGTCCTTGAGCGCGCCCCCGATGTTGTTCATCTCCAGGCGGGCGAGTCCTGAGAGCACACGGTCACGCGACGGATCCGCGGACGCGTAGCCGAGTGCGGCTACGAACGCGTGGGAGCGGGCGGATTCCTCCACCTTCACCACCGCGTCCACCCCGCTCCCGTCGCTCGCGACCCGGACCGTGGGGAAGGCCACGTCCGCGAACACGCCGCAGGAGATCATGCGCAGGTACATGTCCTCGAGAATCCGCGAGCTGTATGGCGTGCCGGGCTCCACTCCCGCGATCTTCTCTGCGAGCCGGGGCCGCGTCTTCTTCAGGCCCTCGAACACCACGCCCGCCAGCTCGCGCGGAGTACCCTCGACGACGTAGAGCGCGATGTCGACGAGGCCCGAATCGGGGTCGAGACCGACGCTGTCCACCCACACCTGGGCGAACGGAAACCCCGCGGCGTCGTAGGTCGCGAGCAACGCGCGGACATCGCGTTCCAGACGTCGTGGCTCGAACAGGGTGCCGCGGCGGAGCGCGAGGGCATCGAGCACGTCGTCCGCCGGACGCGACACGACACCGGCCACGCGCGCGCTCCCCACGCGGGCCGGGCGTCCTTCCTCCACCCGCACCGCGTACGTCGAGTCGGCGTCCCGGCGTACTTCCACCTCGACGAAGAGGTAACCTTCGCGCATGTACGCCTCCTGCAGCGCGCGTATGCCCCGCGAACCCGGGAACCCGCCCGCGCGCAGGATGGACGCGGCGCGATCCGACGACACGACGCGTGTGCCGCTCACGCGTATCTTCGGGGCCACACCGTGGGTCGCTGCCGGCACGAGCAGTGCCACACAGAGGACGAACATGCGCGCGCGGCAACCCATCAGAAGTACGCCCTCGTTTCGAGACGGAACTCGTGCTCGGTGATCCGGCGGCCGCTGAAGACGATCTCGTTGCGCCCGGAATAGGTGGCGAAGATCGTGATGATCCGGGTGAGGCGCAGGTTCGGTGTGATGCTCCAGCGGTGCGACGCCCCCTCGCGCGCGAACACGATCGGCTTCACCGGCGCGTCACCCGCGTCCCGCACGCTCGCGAGCTCGTAGGTCCCGAACACGTTGATCTGCTCGGCGACACGCCACACCAGACGCGGCGACAGGCGCAGCGTCGTCTGCTCGGCCCCCGAGTCCTCGTCCTTCGCCGTGGTGGCGCGCACGTCGATGTCCACCGTGGCGCCCGGCGCCACCACCACACCCGTGCCCGCCAGCCCCGAGAAGGACTCGACGTCGTACGCGCTCCCGGTGCCGGCGGCGATGCCTTCGCCGCCCCGCCGCTCCAGCCGCCGGTAGCCCTCGAGCGTGGCCGTCAGCCGCGGCGAGAGCGAGCGCGAGAAGCGCAGCGCGTGCTCGCCCGTGAACGCGCTCTCGCGCACGCCCTCGAAGCGGTTGTCCTCGCGGTCCTCGCGCAGGTACCGGAACACGAGCGATACGTTCCGGTTGGCCTCGAAGAGTGACCAGTCCTGGCGCAGCGTCGTGGTGCCGAACACGGTTGCGTCGTCGCGCTGCAGCGCCGAAGGCACCATGAGATAGACTTCCCACGCGGGTTCGTGCTTCGACTCTTCCCGCACGCCGAGCGTCTGGTCGAGCGAGACGTTGCGCAGCAGCCATGCGCCGGCACCCGATCCCTCCCACGCCCGCGCCGACGGTTTCCACAGCGTGCGCAGGTTGAAACCGACCGTGTGGACCGGTGTCGATTCCGGCGTGGGCAGGAACACCACGGTGAAGTCGCCCCTCCCCTTTCCAACCGCTTCGCCGAGCTCGTTGAAGTCTCCCTTGCCCTCACCGACGAAGACCACCGAGCGCTGCAGAGTCGCCGCGTCGTTCTGGCTCACCTCGAAGTCCGCGTCCACGCGCAGGCCGATCGCGTCCCACGCGCCCGCGGCCTTGACGCGGGCCAGGTCGGTCGTGCGTTCCACCCGGTTGAGCACGTCCTCTTCCCGCCGGTGGATCACCTGCAACTCCGCCCGGGCCGCGCCGGTGGAGCGGTAGGTCACCAGCCCGCCCACCGTGTCGTCACGGCGCGTGTCCCGGAACGCTTCATCCGCCGGGTCGATCCCGCGGGTCTCGCGCCGTTCCGCATCCAGGCGCCACGACAGTCGTTCCGCACCCCGCGACGACAGGCGAGCGCCCACGTAGTCGTAGGCGCGGCCGCTGTCGGCGGCGGCCGCGAAGGCGTTGCGGAATTCCTCGGTTCCGGCCGCCACACCCGGAACCACCTTCCACACGCCCCAGGCGCCGTCGAACAGGAGCCGCCGCCGCGTGCGCTCGTTTCCGGGTCCGTTCATCTCCGACGAAAGAGCGCGCGCGGAAACACCACGGTCGTCGAGCCGCCCCGCCATGATCGACGCCTCGTGCTTGATGCCGTCGAAGGCGGGCCGGTCGAGCCGGGCCAGCGAGTAGCGCGCATTCCCCAGCCCGGACCGCGCGACACTCGCACCGACTTCTCCCGTCGCCTCGCGTCCCGCGAGTGCGACACCCTCGAGGTTCCAGTCGCGGTAGTAGTACGACGGCCGCGCGCGGTCGAAACTGGTGAAGCGCTCCTCGAGCACGCTCGCCGACGCCGTGAGACCGAGACGCCACGCCTCGCCCCTCTCGACGCCGATCTTCGCCTGCGCGGCCTGGCCGTCGTTGTTGCCGTCGTCGAGCGATGAGAGGCGGTTGCGGTCGTGCTCGCTCAGGTTCCATTCCGCGTCGAAGGTGACGTCGCCCGTCGCGCGGCCGATGCGCGCCGTCGTCACGGTGAGCGACGACGGGAGCGGCAACCTCCTCCCCACCCGGTAGTTCCCGTTGCCGCTTCCGATGAACTCGAAGTAGGCCACCCCGCGCGACGAAATGCCGGCGCGGCGGTAGTCGCCGGCACCCGCCCCCACCTCGACGAACGTCACGACGAGATCTCCCCGCAGCTCCTCGAACCGGTAGAACGCGGGGGTTCCCGCCACCGTGTCCGCGGGGACGAGCACGTAGGTGCCCTTTCCGGAGTCCGCGGGTGCCACGCCGCCGGTGATGGCGAGCGACGGATCGTCGCCCGCCTCGCGGAGCACGCGCACGTCGTCCTCGGAGAGGATGACCGACTTCGGCCGCTCCGGGTCGTCGGTCTCGCGCGCGATGACGACGCCCAGCGAGACTCCGCCGCCGACGGCCACGTCCTCGACCCCGGCCAGAACCGTGGCGCGGTCGAACTCCTCCTGCGTCACCTCCAGATCCACCGCGATCTCCGTGTCGGTCGTGATCAGACGCCGCGGCGTGAACGTGATCGTGCCCGCGTCGTAGTCGATCACGTAGTCCTGGTTCTGACCGCGCTCCATGCGCGCGCCGTCCACGTACACGCGCTCCGTGCCCGCGATGATCACCTCGCGGGTGGTGCGCGCCTGCGAGAGCAGCGGATACGGACCCTGAAGCCCGGTGCTCCCGCGAAACTCGCGGGTTCGGAACTGCCCCTTGGTCTCCGCGCCCGCCGCCACCACGCGGCCGCGACGGTTCCACGCCGAGGCGCCGAACCCCCGCAGCTGGCGCGTCAGGGGCGAGAACGACGACGTGCGGTCGTCGAGCGAGATGTCTCCCACCGACGCACGCGCGTTGGTTCCCTCCACCTCCACGAACACGCGGTCGAAGTACTGCAGTTCCTCCGTGTTCCCCTCCGGCTGAATGGGCAGGTTGTTGTCGGAGAGGAGCGCGCGCACGCGGATGGTCGGAGTCAGATTCCCCTCCACCGTCGCCTCGAGGGACTGGTCGAGCGTCGCGGCGCGATTCGTCCCCGTCGAGAACGATACCGACTTGGTCCCGCCGAACACGAGATTGGGCGGCGTTGCGGCATCGGCGCGCTTCGGCGACACCACGCGCTCGGGCGGGACCTCGATCGAGTCCGCGCGCGACACCTCGGCCGGCCGGAGCGAGTACACGGGCGAGATGAGGAAGGGCTGCCGCTGGTAGAACACCACGACGCGCGCACCCGGGGGAATGTCCGCGCGGAACCGGATCGTGCCGAGGTGATGGTTGACCTGATAGGTCTGCGGCGGAACGGTCACGCCGTCGAACTCGACGCGCACGCTTCCGGGGACCAGGAAAGGCGACCGCAGCGTGATGCGTTCACCGGGCCGGGGTGACGCGAGGGTGTCGGCCACGGCGGCCCAGTCGGCCGGCCCGTGGCGCCGGGTTTCCGCGTGCCCCGCCACCGCCACCAGCACGAGGCCGACCGTTATGATGACGGCGAGCAGGGGCCGGTACTGCGCGCGTGTCACGCGGATGTCACATCACCTTGAAGACCAGCAGGGATTTCGACGCCGCATCCGTGACGTAGAGACGACCATCGCGCCCGAACGCGAGGTCGGTGGGCTCGAAGGACGAGTCGGCACTGGCCACGAACGCGCGGATCGTTCCGTCGGGCGGGATGACGAACACGCGCCGCGCGGACGGGTCGGCCACGTAGAGCGTGCCGTCCGCCGCGGCCACGGCCCGCCGTGGTTTCCGCATGGGGTTGTCCGCGCCCCGCGCGGGGATGGTGCGACGGTGCGCCCCCGCGTCGCTGAACACCTGCAGCCGGCCGTTGCCCGTATCCGCCACGATCAGATCTCCGCGCGGCGTGAACGAAACACCCTCGGGACCGTTCATCTGCCCGTCGAACGAACCGTAGTTTCCAAAGGCAACGTCCACGTTGAGATAGGTGTCGAGGACTAGAACCTGGTGGTTTTCCACGTCACTGACGGCAACCCGCCCGGATGCGTCCACGTCGAGCCCGTATGGCGAAACGCGGCGGCCGCCGGGGAGATCCTCGAAGTTCAGGAGCACGTCGCGATAACCCCCGCTGGAGTCCCAGCGCAGCAGCGTGCGGTTGGTCTCGTCCACGGCGTACACGAAGAAGCCCCGGAGAGCCACGTCGGAGGGACGAAACGCCGGGCGCCCGACGGGCTGCTGGAACTCCTGGCACCGCCCGTCGCCGGTGAACGAGATCAGTCGCGGTGGCGAGGCGTCCGCGACCAGCACGGCGCCGCCGAAGTCCACCGACACGCCGACGGGGGCGCCCGGGCTGATGCGCGGGCAGCCGGTCCACCCCGCGTCGGGCGCGAGTACATTCACGGCGTACGAGGGAATATCCCCGGGGGGGTTCGAGTCGAGATCGGCGGCCGGGGCGCAGGCCCACAGCATGGCCACGGCGATCGTGAGGTACGGGAGCGATGAGCGCATGCTTCCCACGCGGCCTTTCCCGCCCGCGGGCCTAGAACGAGCGCGTGAGCGAAAGCGACACGTCCACGCCGGCGGGCGACGGCGACAGATCGATGCGATAACCCGTTTCCCCGTCGGGGCGCGCGCCGCGCGCCGACGCGAAGGCGACGATCCCGCTCACGATGCGGTTGGCCGCCGCCAGCGCCAGCATGTAGTCCGCCCGGCGGTACGAGGTCTTGCTCGAAGAACGAACCTCGGAGTACTGCAACCGGCGCTCGCGCGACTCCCACCGCCACGGTTCGAAGTCGGAGACGCGGTTCTCGATGAAGTACTGCTCGAGTTCCTGAGCGGTGAGGACCCGCCGCAGTTCGAAGCGTCCATCGTCCTTCACGTCCGCCTCGTAGATGTCGGAGTTGTCGTACTCGCGCACCCGGGCGTAGAACTCGTCGGAATGGCCCGTGCGCGAGACACCCGCGAAACGGACCGCGAGTGACTGGTATTCGTCCTCGCGCGCACTCCCCTGCGCCCGGAACACCACGTACGACGTCCAGACACCGCCCTCGGCGGCGAAGAACGCCGCCGCGCGTCCCCGGTGGCCCAGTTTGTAGTCGCCCAGCCCCGGGAGGAGCAGCGAGTAAAGGACCGCTTTCGTCGGCGATATGACCTCGTCGGATCCGCCGGCACCCGCGTCGTACCGCCAGGTGCTCTCGGGCGCGGCGGGCGCGGGAACCGGAATGGACGCGGCGTCGCGGAGCGAAAAGGCCGTTTCCCCGGCGGACGCCGCACCGGGCACGAGCCCGGCGACCACGAACAAGGCGATGATCCGGATCACTTGAAGCGCACCTCGAGCGCGAGCTCGCCTCCGTCCCATCCGCGCGGCCGCGCGCGCAGCGCCATCCCGGATCCCGCCCCGGCATCGTCTTCCGCGCCGCGCCGGTTCCTCACGATGATCGCGGTCTGTACCAGCGAGAAGACTCGGGTGCCCACGCTCAGCCACACGAAACGGTTGGCCGCGTCGAGGGCGTCGTTGCTCTCACCACGCATCGCGCGGTACTGGTCGCGAAGCGGCGTGTCGCGGTCATAGGGGTTCGACAACGGGTCCCAGTCCTCCCACCCCGAGATGTACCAGTCGTACTTGCCGATGTTCTCGTAGTAGTGCTGCTTGTCCTCTTCGGGAGAGACCCAGGGGATGTACCCCGGCCACAAGCCGCTCCCCGACGAGCTTCGCCCGTACTTCTCGAGGTTCTCGAGGTTGCGTGGGCCGATCTGCTCGATGTTGCCCGGGTGGTCGGCGATCCACTTGTCCATCTTCCAGTGCGCGTCCGCGAAGGCCTCGTAGGACTCGCGCTTGTCGATTCCGTCCCCGTGCTTGACGAAGTAACCCGTCCACGCCGCCACCTCCAGCGCCATCAACGCGAAACCCCGCACACGATACCCCATCGTCACTTCGCCCAGACCGGGAACCAGCGCGGAATACAGCAGCGGCAGATAGCTCTGGCTCGCCGGCGCGGCATGGGGCGCGCGCTCAGCGTCGAACAGGAACGCGCCCGGCGTCGCGGCGTCCGGGAACGAACCACGCGCGGCGAGGTCGCTCGTCGCGTATGACGACACCGCGGCCGGCAACACGTCGGCCGGGGCCGCCTGGAACGAGGACGCCACCACGCCGGCTGCGACGAGCAGCGCGGCGGCAGCATTGCGAACTTGCAACGGACTCAACGCCTCCAGACGGGCGCCGCACCACACGTGCGGCGCCGGGTACTACAGGGGGACGCAGGGGTTAGAACGTAAAGTACAGCGACCACCGGTGCACGCGTTCCAGGGTCTGCGCCTGCGGCACGTTCGCGTAGTCGAGCGACAGTTTGTCCTTGTAGATGAATCCAAGTCCGTACGTCGGATCCTTGAAATCGGCGTCCTGGTCGTAAACATACCCGATGCGCCCCGCGAGCAGGTTCACGTAGCGGTACTCGACGCCCGCGTGCCAGACCTCGCTGCGGCGTTCCGTGATGTCCTTGTCGACCAGCCACACCATGCTCTGCTCGACGTCGAACGTGAGCAGCAGATTGCTGATCTCGTCCGAGACGGCCGTGTAGGCCGTCCCGATGCGCGCCGTGAACGGAAGCGGGTCGCTCTGCTCGCGATCGATGAAGGAGATGTTGGGGCCCATGTTGGTGAGCGCGAACCCCAGGTTCAGCCTCTGCGCCGGCATCTTGTACAGCACGCCGAGATCGGCGGCGAAGCTCGTGCCCGCACCCTCGACGTTGTCCTGGGTGAAGTTCGCCGGCGCATAATCGACGCGGATGAACTTCATCGAGATGCCCGTCCCCAGGTTGTCGCTCAGCTTCATGGCGAAGGAGGCGTTGAGCGCGCCCTCCCAGCTGTCGAACTTCCCGAGCTGCGTTCCCTGCGTCTCGGTCGCGAGGCTCTCGCCGTAGGTGAGATAGATGATGCTCGCCGACCACACGCCCACATCACCGGCCGGGCTCGAATACCCGAGGAACTCGTAGTAGACGTCGCTCACCAGGTCGGGAACCAGCTGGCTGTGCATGAACGCCAGATTCCGGGTCTTCGTGAACGCGAGACCGCCCGGGTTCCACCATCCCGCGGTGGCGTCGTCGGCCACGGCGACAAACGCCTCTCCCATTCCGTTGGGACGCGCCCCCGGAGGGATCGTGAGCGAGGGGACGCCGGCTTCCGCCTGCGCGAAAGCGTTTGAATGGGCAGTAAGAATCGCGACCGCGAACACGCCGCCCAGGATCTTCCGAAACGTCATGAAATCCTCCTAACCGCTGAACAATACTAATGCTTGAGGACCCGCGCGGTCAAGCCGCCGTCATCACTGGATCTTGGTCAGCTTGCCGCGCAGGACCGTCGGGGGCCGGTCCAGTCCGATGAAATCAACAGTCGCCACATACAGATACGTCCCGTTACCGATTTCGTCTCCAATGGCATCCCGGCCGTCCCACTCGATCCACACTTCCCCGCCGTCCCGGACCTGCTCGATCCGCCGTACCCGCTTGCCGGATACGGTGTAGATATCCAGGGTGACCGAGGCCCGGTTGGAAAGGCGAAACAGGAAACGGGTCGACGTCTCGAAGGGGTTGGGGTAGTTCAGCACGGCACGCGCGTAGTAGTCCCGCGCGTCCGTCACGTCGAAGAAGAGCGTGTCCAGGGTGGTGGCACCGAAGCTGTCGCTCACCTTGTATACCAGGCGGTGCTTGCCCACCTCGAGGTCGGGCAGCGGAAACAACAGAACGCCGGACGTGTCCACCCCACCGTGATCGAACGAGAAGTACGTGTTCACGTCGATGGGCACGGGCAGGTCGTCGATGAGGATCGCCTGCTTGCCCTCGTTGGTCGTGGAGAGGATGTTGATCCCGTCCTGGTCGCGCACCACCGCGCGTACGGTGTCCCCGCTCTTCACCACCTTGAGCCCGCTCTTGAACCCGATGTCCACACGCGGAGGCCCGTCCACGGGCCGCAGTGCCAGCGAGTCGCCCAGCGTCGGTGCGACGATGACGAGCACGCTGTCGATCGCCGCCGCCGCATCGCTCTTCCCCGAACTGGCGTACGCGGTTGCGAACGCCCGTGGCCCGGTCGCGGCCAGACGGGGCACGCGGAAGTTCACCTCGAACTCCCCGTTGCGGACATCCGCGGTCCCCTGGTAGATGACCCCGCCGGGGATGTGGTAGATGAGCGGAATCGCCACGGTACACTGCATGAGGTAGGTGCGTCGGACCAGCGGTTCGCGCACCGTGACCGACACCACGCCCTTGAATCCCGTGTCCGGCGCGCCGTCGCGCAACACCTTGCCGCGCAGCGTTCGCCGGGCGCCGGCCACGAAGGTGTCGCTCACCGCCGATTCGAAATGCACCGGCTGCCGTGCCACGCGCAGCGCCATCGCCGGATCGCCGAGCAGGTTGTACTTCCAGTTGTTCTCCTCCTGCCAGGAGGTGAACCCCACGCCCGCCATCGCCTGCAGCTTCGCCGCCAGGAGCGCCATGCCGATGGGGACGTCGGGCGCGCCGGGCCACCGCGGCGTGATGTGGCCGAAGAGCCCGAAGTTGAGCTTCGAGTTCGGCTCCGGGTAGGTTTCGCGCGACGCGGTGACCGTCGCGATAACGCCTCCCTCGCGGCGGAGAAGCAGCTTCTCCGAGAGACTCTTGCCCACGGGGTTCGCGAAGTCGCCGATGGTGCAGCTGAACGCCGTCAGCACCGGCAGCCGGAGCCCGTTGTCGAGCTGGCTCACGTCGGCGTTCAGGAACACCTGCTCGTCCGCCATCTGCTGCGAGCTCCCGTGCCCGATATAATTGACGACGAGCGCACCCCGGTTCCAGGCCTCGAGGAAGTCGAGCCGGGACCGGGGCTTCACATTGAAGAACCTCTCGTACTCCGTCAGGTATATCTTCCGGACCACCAGGAAATCGGCCGCGTGCTCGTATGTGATCGCCTCCGATTCGGTGGTCCACTGCGACTCGCACGCGCCCTTGAACGACGACAACTCGTCGTCGGCCACCAGGATGATCTCGTTGCGCCAGGGTTCCTGCGGCGACTCCGTCTCGTAGCCGATCACCTTGTCGACCGCGAGCTGGGCCTCGGACGCGGAGGCAGCGGGCAGGCGGCCGATCGCGACGTCCGCCACCGCGCGGCCGCCGATCAGGTCCGTGTCGTCGAGGTGGCCGAACCACTCGTCCGTCGACATTGCAAAGAGCGTGACGCGCGTCAGGTACAGGTTCGTCGGCACGTAGTCGGGCTGCGGACTCACGTTGTTGCGGAAGTCCTCGTTCGCGTCTCCCAGCAGGAGCACGTATCCGAGGCGGGGATTTCCGTTCGCGTCGATCGCGTTCTCGTAGAGGAACTTGATGTAGTTGCGGATCGCCATCGGGTCCGGCAGCCCCGCGGAGAAGTTGTCGAACACTTCCTCCGTCGTCACCACCTTGACCGCGGGAGTCGTGTAGAGCGGCAGCCGTCCCGCGCGGTGCCCCCGCAACCGCTCCGCCGCCGCACGGAAGTCCCTGTGACATATGATGAGCATGTTCGGCCCGGCGGCGTCGTTGCGCAGATCCGTCGGCGCGATGCGCGCCACCCCGGGCTTGCGCAACGCGGTCAACGTGCTCACCCAGAAGTGCTGCCTGCCGCCGGAGAATGACGAGGCGAACCGGACGCGCCGGCCGGCACCCGACGGCGCGACCTCGACGCCGCTGAGCTCGACGGGATTCCACGGATCGGTGACGTCGAGCGCGACCAGCGTTCCCTGCGTGCCGAATCCCGACGCCCTGAAGTCCACCGTCCCGGTCGTGTCGGGTGAGGAAAACGCAATGGCATCGTTCACCGCGCGGATGCGTCGCTCGTACCCGATCGAGAACCACGCGAAGAACATCTTGTCCTTTGGATTGAGATCGCCCGGCACCCGCAGGCGGAACTGGTTGGGCCCCTCGGCGAGGAAGTCCGACTGGATGCGTGCGGGCACCCCGTTCTCGAAGTAGCGCTCGCCGACTTTCGAATCCCAGATGAGGTCGCCGACCTTGCGCTCCGTGCCCGCGCGGAGGTTGAGATAGGCCGCGTGGTGCCCGGTGTTGAACCCCGTCGTGTCTCCGGGCGACAGGTACGGGGCCAGGCCGACCGTCCGGAACACGTGCGGCCGCGACGCGACCAGATCGCGCACGTCGATGGTGGCCAGAGCGTATGTCCTGCCATCCGGCCGGGAGATGTCGAGCCAGAGCCATCCATCCCCGCGGTAATCGAAGTTGCCGATGAGATCGCGCTCGCGGTACTCACGGTGGAAGTACGTGGTGCGGTCACCCCCGCCGGCCGGGGCGGCGGTGCGACCGGCGATGCGCGCCGGCGTGCCGGGCAGCGCGCCCCCCCACGCCAGGTAGTAGATGTTCGTCTTCGCGTGCGTGTGCCGCTGGTAGAGGGTGTCCGCCGCCGGGCCGTAGAAGTCGGCCCAGTCCTCCGCGGCCAGTCCGTAGAAGACCACCCGGTCTCCAGGATCGAAGGTGCCGTCGTCACCCGCGTCGACGCGAATCGCCACCTCGCGCATCGCCTGGCCGGGCCGCCAGGAACCCGACGGGTCTGCCAGCTCGCGCAACTGCGGGCTTGCGCCGCCGGTGTAGACCCGCATCGTGGCCGGGTCGATCCCCGCCAGGTTGACGCCCGCCGCGGAGAGGTCGGCACCGGTCACCGCGTGAGCGCCGCGCGACGTGACCGTGAGCTTGATCCAGTTCGGGGTCAGCGAGAACCACGGGTCGGTGGATCCGGTGCGCGGCATCGTGGGAAACACGGACGAGTTGACGACCAGGGAGCGCAGCAGCGGATCCGCCCGCGACGCGTCGCGCACCTGGGCCGCGGGCGTGTAGTTCACGGTGACGTATGAAACCGGAGTCGAAGGCGGAATGACGACGCGCAACCAGATGACACGCGACCCGCGGAAGAAGAACGGCGGCGACGTCGCGACCGAGTCTACAACCCCCGAGCCGCCCTGGAAGATCGCCGAATACGCGCCGGCCGGCGAGACGGCCACGAAGAACGTCTCGATGGTGAGCGTGGGCCGATCGGCCGACGTGAGTTCGACGACGACGCGGCCGTTGGTATCCGACACGGTGCGGATATCCGCGCCCGCGAGCGCGCGTCCCGCCGACCCGAAAACGCCGAGAGCAAGTATGAGCGCGATCGTGACTGAACGCATGATGCAACGAACGCGCATGCTGCCGGCGCCGGGCCTCCCCGGGGTCGATCGCACACGCCGGATGCCTGCGGTCTCCTCTACGCGTCCAGGGGTTCCGCCCGGTCGATGAGCATGATGGGAATCCCGTGCTCGTTCACCGGATACCGGATCCGGCAACGCGTACACACGAGATGCCTTCCCTTCTCGTCCAACACAACCTTGTCCTTGCACTTGGGACACGCAAGAATCTCCAGCAACTCGGGTCGGACCATGAAGGGACACCTCTTTGCAAACCGCCGGGGCGGACGGACAGGGGCGGGATAACTCGAATCTCCAAAAGATGTTACAACCGGTTCCCGGTGCGCGTCAAGTCGTTTCTTGCTCGTAGTAACCCATGTTCAGGTACTTGCGCAGCCGCCGCTCCCGCAATGTCCGCGGGTTAACATGCGAGAGGTAATTGACTTCCTCGTAGAGCACCTGGCCGAGCGTGTCTGCCACGGCGGCCGGATCACGATGCGCTCCGCCCGGCGGCTCCGGGATGATCCGGTCGATGATCCCGAACGAGAGCAGATGCTTCGCCGTCAACTTGAGCGCGTCGGCGGCTTCCTGCACCTTGCCCTGATCCTTCCACAGGATCGCCGCGCAGCCCTCGGGGGAGATCACCGAGTAGATGGCGTGCTGGAGCATCAGGATTCGGTCCGAAACCCCCAGCGCGAGCGCCCCGCCGCTGCCCCCTTCTCCGATGACCACCGACACGATGGGCACCTTGAGCGAGGCCATCAGCTTCAAGTTCTCGGCGATCGCCAGCGCCTGGCCGCGCTCCTCTGCCCCGAGCCCGGGATACGCGCCCGGGGTGTCGATCAGCGTCACGACGGGCAGGTTGAACTTCTCCGCCAGCCGCATCAGCCGGTTGGCCTTGCGGTAGCCCTCCGGATTGGGCATGCCGAAATTGCGCCGGATGTTCTCGCGCGTGTCTCGCCCCTTCTGGTGCCCGATCACCATGACGCGCCGGTCGTTGAGCGTCATGAACCCGCCCACGATGGCCGGATCGTCCGCGAAGAAACGATCGCCGTGGAGTTCAACGAACTCGGAAGCGCACGCCGATATGTAGTCGAGCGTGTAGGGGCGCTGGGGATGCCGGGCGAGTTGAACCTGCTGCCACGCCGTCAGCCGGGTGAACACGTCGTTGCGCATCCGGTCCGCCTTCTCGGTGAGCCGGTTCACCTCGTCGTCGACGGACACGTTCTGCACGATGGCGAGCTGCTTGAGCTCCGCGATCTTGTCCTCGAGCTCGACGATCGGCTGCTCGAAGTCGAGCACGTAACGCCTGGGAGCGCGCTGCACCATGAAAGACCTCCCACCCGTGGCGGGTGTCAGAACCAGTTCACGTAGACGACCTCGAGCTCACGGCCCACTTCCTCGCCCGGGGCGAGGTTCCTCGTGAGGTCGCTGAATACTAGCATCACGGCGAGGTTGTCTCCAAGCACCACGCGAAGCCCCGCGTCGACGTACAGCCCGCCTTCGCCGAAGCGCCCGTCCCGGGTGTCGTCGTTCCACGCCGTGCCCAGATCGGCCAGCAGCGACACCCGGCTCGCGATGGTCCAGTCCCCGGCTGCGAACAGTGTCGGCGCGTCGTCGCCGTCGGCCCGTTCGAGGCTGAAGTTTACACCCCCGTGCAGGGACAGATCGCCGGCGAACGAGCGCCAGTTCCGGCTCGCGACCAGGTAGAACCCCGGCGACTTGCGTTCGTAGCGATCGTCGGGGCTGCTGTACTCATACCAGCCCTGGGAATCGAAGCCCGCCGCCAGCGCCGGCCACTGCGCCTCCTCCACCAGGCGCACGCGCACCTCGAAACCGATGTGATCGTTCGTCGGCGGCGTCCCCTTGTCGACCAGGCGCTGCGCGCCGTAGAAGACCCCGGCCTGAAACCGGTCGCGGAAGCCGATGCGCGCACCCCCCTGGACGCTGTTGTCGGGGGTGAGCCGCGCCTGGAACCGGTACTCGCGGTGGGACAGGATGCCGGCGGTGGGATACCGGACGTTGTCGACAGGCTGCTCGAGCCCGGCGCGCGACGGTGCCGCCGCGAGGGCGCATACGACGAACGCGGCGGCGAATCGTCTCAAGCCCCGATCCCCGCGGGCACCAGCCGGACATTGGACGCCCCCACGGCCGCCGACAGGCTCGACACCAGGGCCGGGTCGACGCGCACACCCTGGCTGCGCGCGCGAATCACGTAGGAGCGCCGTCCGCTCTCCTCGATGTGGAAGAACACGCGGGAATCCCCGGGCTGTCCGGTGATGACCCCCTTCAACTCATCGACCTTGTCCTCACCCATCCGATCGAGGTCGATGGTGACGTGCACTTCCTTCCACGCCGGCGACTGACCGTCACCAACGGCGAGCACGCTGTTCACGAGCACCTTGCCGTCGCCTCCGTTGCGGCGCGACACGCGCCCCTCGACGATGATCATGTTGTTCTCGGAGATGAAGCGACGCGACTTCTCCAGCACGTCGGCGAAGATCACCACCTCGGCAACACCCTCCGGATCCTCGATGGTGACGAACGCCATCTGCCGCTGGTTGCGGTCGGTGGTGAACTTGACCGCGCTCACCATGCCGCCGAGGAGCACCCGATCGCCACCCGGCATGTCGCGGAGCTCGCGCGAGCTTGTCGTGCGAATCATGGTGATGAGGTCGCGATAGCGGTCGAGAGGATGGCCCGAGAGGAAGAACCCGAGCGACTCCTTCTCTTTCTGCAGCTGCTCCTGCGCCGACCACGGTGCCACGTCGGGAAGCGGCGCCTCGTCCGGCTCCGCCGCCTCGCCGAAGAGACCGAACTGCCCGCGCTCCGCGTCGCGGAAGCGCCGCGCCGCGCGCTCCATCACCAGTTCGAGCGACGCCAGCTTCTGCGCCCGGTGCCCGGGAAGGGAGTCCAGGGCGCCCGACGCGATCAGGCTCTCGTAGACGCGCTTCGTCACCAGCCGGCTGTTGATGCGACCGCACAGGTTCTCGAGCGAACGGAACGCGCCGCTTTCGCCGCGCTCGGCGACGATCGTCTCCACGGCCGCAAGCCCGATGTTCTTCACCGCGCCCAGGCCGTAGTGGACGCGTCCGTCGCGGGCCCGGAATTCCGCGCCGCTCGAGTTGACGTTGGGCGGCACCACCTCCACACCGGACTCGCGGCAGTCCTCCATGAGCACCGTAATGCGGTCGGTGTCGTCGATCTCGCTGGACATCGTCGCGGCCATGAATTCCGCCGGATAGTGAGCCTTGATGAACGCGGTCCGGATCGACAGGACCGCGTAGGCCGCGCTGTGCGACTTGTTGAATCCGTATTCGGCGAACTTCTCCATGTGCGAGAAGATCTTCTCGGCCACACCCTTCGCGATGCCGCGCGCCCGAGCCCCGTCGATGAATTTCTTGCGCTGCTCGGCCATCGTGTCCTTCTGCTTCTTGCTGATCGCCTTGCGCAGAAGGTCCGCCTCCCCCAGCGAGAACCCCGCCAGGTCGCTCGCGATCCGCATCACCTGCTCCTGGTACAGGATGACGCCGTACGTGTCGCGCAGGATCGGCTCGAGCAGTTCGTGTTCATACGCTATCTGCCGCCGGCCGTGCTTGCAGTCGACGAAGTGCGTCACCATGTCGCTTCCCAGCGGCCCCGGCCGGTAAAGCGCGTTCACCGCGACGACGTCGTGGAAGCCGGTGGGTTTGAGGTTCTTCAGCAGTTCGCGCATACCCGCGCTCTCGAGCTGGAACACGCCCACCGTCCTCCCCGAACACAGCAGCTGATAGGTCTTCTCGTCGTCGGCCGGGATGTCCTCCGGGCGTATGCGCCGTCCGTGGTTCTCCTCCACCATGCGCAGAGCCTTGTCGATCACCGTGAGCGTGCGCAGGCCCAGCACGTCTATCTTCAGGAGCCCGATCGCGTCGATGCTCTTCATGTCGTACTGGGTCGTGATTTCGTCACGGCTCGACTTGTAGAGCGGGACGTGATTCACCAGTGGTGTCGGCGTGATGATCATGCCGGCGGCGTGTATCGACGCGTGGCGCGAAACTCCCTCGAGCGTGAGCGAGAGCTTCATGAGCCGCGCGTACTCGGGGCTGTTGTCGACCAGCGTCTTCAGCTCCGGGATGGTCTCGAGCGACTCCTGGAGCGACGTCCCCGGAACTCCGGGGATCAGTTTCGCGATCCGATCGATCTCGCCGTAGGGCACCTTGAGCACGCGGCCCACGTCGCGCACCACGCCGCGCGCCGCCATGGTTCCGAATGTGATGATCTGGCAGACGTTGTCGTTCCCGTATCGCTCGATGACATATCGGATCACTTCG
>CAZPUV010000005.1:0-10670 GCA_964589805.1 uncultured bacterium
GACCTCCGCCGCATTGGCTTCCAGTTGCTGCTCCGCTTCCGCCGCGTCGGCTTCCAGCAGCTCTACTGCACCTATGCGCGCACGGCGCTCTTCGGGACCGGGATCATCACCAACCTCGACGACGAGGCATTCGAGCGCAGGGCCGGCAACGTGGGCGCCCAGATCGATTTCCGGCTCGTGATCTTCTCCGCGCTCGAATCGACGCTCTCCGTTGGCTACGCAGCGGCCAAGGAGGAGGGACGGAAGGTCCAGACCGAGTTCATGATCTCACTCAAGATCATGTAGGACGAACCAATACCCGAACCGCGGACACCCGTTGCAGATCGTCGATCTCCTCATGCCGTTTCTGGTGAGCCTCCTCCCGGTGGTGCTGTTTCTGCTCACCCTCGTCTATCTCGACAGCTACAAGCTCGTCCACATGCGGAATCTCGCGCTGGCGATCATCATCGGGTGCGCCATTGCCATCATCAGCCTTCTCTTGAACGACCGCGTGATCGCGACGATGGACATCGAACGGGCGATGGTGACGCGTTATGTGGCGCCGTTTCTCGAGGAACTGTTCAAGGCCGCCTGGGTGGCCTGGCTCATCGGGCGCAAGCGGATCGGATTCCTGGTGGATGCCGCAATCGTGGGCTTCGCCGTGGGGGCCGGCTTCGCGCTGATAGAGAACACGTACTACATCCAGACGCTGGAGACAGGGAGTATCTTCGTGTGGACCATCCGCGGCCTGGGCACGGCGGTGATGCATGGCGCGATGACGGCGATCTTCGGACTCGTCACGAAGGGGCTCTTCGACCGGTTCGGCGGGCGACTGCTCGTGTTCCTGCCCGGGCTTCTGATCGCCTTCGCTCTGCACTCGCTCTACAACCATTTCATCCTCCCGCCCGTGACCACCACGATCGTCCTGTACGCAACGCTCCCGGCGATTCTCCTGCTTGCGTTCCAGCAGAGCGAGCGTGCCACGCGGCACTGGCTGGGCACGCAGATGGACGTGGACGCGGAACTGCTCGAGATCATCAACGCCGGGACCATCTCCGAGAGTCGCATCGGAAGCTACGTCGCGACATTGAAGGAGCAGTTCCCGCCCGAGGTGCTGGTCGACATGCTCTGCTACCTGCGGGTCCACGTCGAGCTCGCGATCAGCGCCAAGGGGCTCCTCATGATGCGCGAGGCGGGGTTCAAGTCTTCGCCGCCGGACGGCACGCAGGAGCAGTTCCGGGAGCTCCGTCACCTCGAAAAGTCCATCGGGCCCACCGGGCGCCTGGCACTCGCGCCGTTCCTTCACCAGAGCACCCGCGATCTCTGGCAGATCTACATGCTCGATCAGTGAACACGGGGCCTATCGTGCCCGGATCTCGATGTCGAAGGGCGGGAGACCGGTGTCCAGCGGGGTCGCGCCGATCGGGTCTCCGGTGGCCGCGTCGAAGAGGCGGATTCCCGGCCGGGCCGGGCTCCGGTCCGATACGAACAGCACGCCGTCCGGCGTCAGTTCCACATCCTGCAGAACGAACGCGCGGGGGTCGTACACCGGCGCGATGACGGTGCCCGTCTGCGGATTGAAGCTCACCAGAACCGTGTTGAACGCGGCGTCCGTGACGATGGCGTAACCGCGATCGGGTGCCACGATGACGACGTCCGTGATGTCGCCCCCGGCCGCGGCGCCGGTGAGGATGAGCCCGTGGGGCTCGAGCGTGGTCGCGCCGACGGCGTCGATGCCGCCGTCCTCAACGCCCCAGTCGCCGACGCCCGCGATGCACAGGCGCTGCGCTGTGGCGTCGTGGAAGATCTCCGAAAACGGATTCGACGCGGTGAGCACGATGGGCTGAACACCCGGAGTGGCACCGTCGGCGTCGATCAACGTGTCGGCCACCGCATCCACGACCACCACGAAGCTCTCGCCGACCGGGCCCCAGTCGGTGTTGCGGTCCACGCGTTGCACCGTCACGAACAGCCGGTCGCCGACGAGCGTCATGCGATCCATCTCTGGAATCCCGTCCCCGTCCGCGAACGCAGAGAGATCCACGAACCCTGTCTTCTTGCCGGTGACGGGGTTCACAATCCACAGATCGGTCGCGTTGTAGCGCGACACGAACGCCTTGTTCCTTGCCACGACCACGATGTCGTGCGGGTCGGAGCCGTTGCCCACCGAGAACTGCCTGACCGTGGTGAAGCCGCCCGCCGGGTCGAGCACCTGGATGTTGTCGGCGCCGAAGCGGTTGACGACGTAGATGAAGTCGCCGAACGCGCGAGCGACGGCGTCGTTGTGGATGGGCGCCACGTTCCTGTCGAGCGGATACCCTTCTTTCAGACGGATCGCCGTCGTGGCGCCGGTCTGAAAGTCCGTGCACGTGACGAACGCGAGCGCATCCGTCCCGCCGGTCGGAGGCGGTCCGGTGATCTCCTGCTCGCAGGCGGGGAGCAGAGCAACGAGTGTGAACATGGCAACTATCGTGCGGAAACGGCGATTCATGGCTTTCCTTCCTCAGTAGCGATACGTCAGCGTGGAAAAGACGGCGCGGCCCGGCAGCGGGTACCCCGCCACGTCGGTCACGCGTTCGTCGGTCAGGTTGCGTGCGTCGAGCGAGAGCGAGAGCCCGTCCACCGGTGTGCGCAGCGTGACGAGTGCTCCATGCAGCACGCGCGACGGTGTCGCGCGAAGGTTGGCACGGTCCAGCCAGTTGGACGATATGGCGTGGAGTTCGTAGCCCATCCGTAGAGGTCCCCTGCGGTAGAACATCGAGGCGTGAACGTCGTGCGCGGGACGCGAGGGGAGTTCATTGCCGCGGTAGTAAGGGATGTCGCTCGTGTCCTCGGTGTCGAGGTTCGTGTAGCCCGCGGCGAATTCGAGTCGGTCGCCGATCGCAGCCGCCGTGCTTATCTCCCACCCTCGGATGCGCGCCGAGCCGATGTTGGCGGGCTTCGACGTGAACTGCGAGTTCGGGAAGAACAGAATCAGATTCTCGACTTCGTTGTCGAAGCGGCTCACCTCGACGAACACCGAACGGAAGACGCCCGATCGCGACAGGTTGATCACGACCCCGAGGTCGCGGTTCACGCCCGCCTCGGGGCGGAGATCCGCGCTGCCCGTCACCGAGCCCGTGTTTCCGAACAGCTCGAGGAACGTCGGCAGGCGGTGGTAGCGGCCGACGTTGCCCTTCACCGAAAGCCTCGAAACGGGGTGCCAGCGCGCGCCGGCGCCCGGCGACTCCACCGTGCGCACGACGCGCCCTTCGGGCGAGGGAGGAACCGACGGAAGCGCGGGTGCGGAGAAGCCCTCGTCGACATGGCGTTCGAAGCGCCCCGTTGCCGTGAGCACGAGCGTCTGCCGCGCGAGATAGACGTCGGCTCCCAGCGAAGCGGCGAGCGAATGGCGCCAGCGGTCCGGCCCCTCGGTCGGCTGCGGCAGCCGGGCCACCGGACGAAAGGTTTCGTTCTGTCGGAGGAACGCCCCTTCGATGGAGACGGGGAGCCCCGGCACGTACCAGCGCGCGCGCGTGTTGCCACCGTAGGATTCCAGGGTGTTGTCCGTGTCCTGCGCGACGAGCGACACCTCCGCGCGAGGATCGGAGAACCGGTCCTTCGCATTCCGGAAGAAGATATCGGTGCTCCAGCGCACCCGGCCGCGCTCCGCGCCGTCCGCGCGGAAATGTGCCATGCGATGGCGGCGCTCGCTCCGCGCCGACGTCGACTGGAAGGAGCCCATGCCCGGGACGCCGTTCTCGCGCGCCGCGTCGTGCCACGCGAGCGCGAGGTTCCCGATGCTCCGGATGCTCGTCGACGCGCGCACCATGCCGTTCCAGGCGTCGAAGTCGTTGTTAGCGCGCGTGGTGAACTCGTCGTCGTTGGTGTTCTGCGGGGTTCCGTTGTCGTCCTGAAACTCGAAGTCGCCACGGCTCGCTTCGTGCGTGCCGTGGGCGAACACGCGAAAGCGGCCGGGCTGGAGCCACAGGGAACCGTTCTGACGCCGTGAGTCGAACGAACCCGCCGACACCGCCGCTTCCGCACCCGAGAGTGCAGAGCCGCGAGCCACGTCGTCGCGTGTCACCAGATGGACCGCGCCGCCGACGGCACCGCCGCCGAGCTGGGGTGGTGAGAAGCCGCGGTAGACCTCCACGCGCCCGACACCGCCGAGCGGCAGGTCGGCGAGGCCCACGACGCCGAGGTAGGGGTCGTCGATCGGAATGCCGTCGAGGAATGTGCGCACCTGGCTCGACGACGATCCGCGGATCGAAACCGTGGCGAAACTGCCGAGCCCTCCGTACTGGGTGACGCGCACGCCGACCAGTTGCGAGAGAACGGCGGCGAGATCCTCGACACGGCCCGCGCGCTGAGTCAGGTCGATCACGGCGACGAAGCCGGAACGATTCAGGATATCCGCACGCGGGTCCGGGCGTGGCGCCTCGACCACGATGGGCGAGACGACATACGTCGTCTCCGGCGGTGTCTCCGCGGCGGCAGCGGGAAACACCTGCAGCAATGAAAGCGCGAAAAGACCGCGTATCAGCGGTCGGCCGCGCGAAGAATCTCGGGGAAGAATGACTTCATCCCGTTCCTCTCAATCCTCGAAGAGGTGCTGGGGGTGGCAACTTCCGGCAGGTATCCTGGCTGATGGCTCGACCGTCGTCCGTCCCCTTCCCGGGGTATCCCAGTGGTGCGGGCGGGCGACTCGCCAATCACAGTGGCGGGACCGCGAGGGATTCTCACCCTCTTCCCTTGAGCCGCGTCGAAAGCGAAGGCGCGGCGCACGGAGGTTGATATGTTGGGGAGGAGAATAGGGCGGGGGGGACAAGGTGTCAAGGGGTGTGATCATCGGGGTCCGGTGCGGGTGGATATGGTATCCTTCCCTTGTCCGACCATGAGACGCCTGGACGCATTCGTGCTTGTGACGGTCACACTCTTTCTTGTGTGCGGACGCGGTGCCGCGCAACCGGCGCCCGGTCCCGATACGCCCGAAGACATCGTAAGCGAGCTCTATCGCCTCATCTCCGTCACCCCGGGGGATACAACAGACTGGGAAGCGGTGCGCGAACTGTTTATCCCCGAGGCCGTGATCGTGTTGCGCGTCTCGAAAGACGCCACGCAGACTTTTTCCCTGCAGGGCTGGATCGACGACTTCATTGCGTTCAATGAGCGTGCCCGCGTGACGGAACGCGGGTTTTCGGAGCAGATCATCCGCATGGAGACCACCGTATTCCGCGACATCGCGAACGTGTTCGTGCTCTATGAAGCGTCCATTCTCGACTCCCCGCGTCCGCCGACACTTGGTGTCGACAGCATCGACCTGATCCGGCGGGACGGACGCTGGTGGATCGTTTCCATCGTGAACGATCTGCCCACACCGGAGCATCCGATTCCGGCGAGACTGCAGGACTAGGCTGCGCGCCGCACCAAGCGTCCCACATCGGTTACATTGCCCGGTTGGGCAATCGCACTATTGGCAGCCACTGCGTGACTCGGTGCGGGTGGAATAGGAGAGTTCCCGGGCCGGCGGTCTCTGGCGCGGTGCCCCCGGGTTCGTTATCTTGCCCCGTGGCGGTTGCATTTCGCCACCGACCCCCGAAAGGAGGAACCATGTCACTGCGACCCGTCAAGCGCATAACCGAAGCCCGGTTGACGATGGAAGGCGCCGGGGTGCGTCTGCACCGGGCATTCGGCTTCGGCAACACCCACGACTTCGATCCGTTCCTGCTGTTCGACGACTTCCGGAACGAACGACCCGAGGACTATATCGCAGGATTTCCCTGGCACCCGCACCGGGGAATCGAAACGATCACCTATGTGCTGGCCGGAGAGGTGACGCACGGCGACAGCCTCGGCAACCGGGGCACGATGCGTGCGGGCGACGTGCAGTGGATGACCGCGGGCAGGGGCATCCTCCACCAGGAAATGCCGCAGGGCGATCCGTCGGGGCGCATGCACGGTTTCCAGTTGTGGGCGAATCTCCCGCGCTCGCTCAAGATGACGCAGCCGCGCTACCAGGACGTGTCGTCGACCGAGATTCCGGAGATCGAAGACGACGACGGCACGCGAGTACGCGTCGTGGTGGGCGATTACGCGGGCCGGCGCGGCCCGGTGGAAGGCATCGCGGCCGATCCCCGCTATCTCGACGTACGGGTGCCGGCGGGCCGGCGCAAGACACTCAGGGTCGAACTCGACCGTCACGCGTTCGCGTACGTGTTCGAAGGTGCCGGCAGCTTCCGCGACGCATCACGACCCCGGCCGGTCGCCACGGACCGGGTGCAGCCGGACGGCGGCGAGGTGCGCGATCTCACGGGGAACCGGTCGCTGGTTCTCTTCGACCGCGGTGAAGAGGTGACGGTGCAGGCGGGTCCGGAGGGGGTCCGATTCCTGCTCGTGTCGGGCCGTCCGCTGGAAGAGCCGGTGGCGTGGCAGGGGCCGATCGTGATGAACACCCCCGACGAGCTGCGCCAGGCGTACGCGGAACTGCGCGACGGGACATTCATCAGAAACTCCTGACGCGCGTTGCCGCCGGCCGCGTGACCGGTCAATCCTTCGGCGTGAGCAGCAGCTCCAGCACCTTCCGCTCGATTTCGTCGCGGACCGCGCGGAACGCGTCCGGGTCCATGTCCTTCGGATCCGGGATCTCCCAGTCGACGTGGTGCTTCGCCGGCACCAGCGGGCACGCGTCACCGCATCCCATCGTCACCACCGCGTCGTACGGTCCCTGGGGAATCTCGTCGAGACCCTTCGAGTGGTGCGTCGAGAGGTCGATACCGAGTTCGCGCATGTAAAGAATCGCGTTGGCGTTGACCACGCCGGACGGTCTCGAGCCCGCACTGTACGCCTCCACCTGCGGGCCGCCGTTGGCGACCGCGAAGGCCTGCGCCATCTGGCTTCGGCACGAATTCTCGATGCACACGAACAGGAGCTTCACGACGATATGACTTTATCCGATGGGGGCGCCTCCCGCAACGCTGGTTGACAAGCTTCTCGCCGCCCGGCGCCCGGTTCGGATATGCTCCCCGGGACATGGCATCTCGCCTGCGCAGCTTCTTCTCGGTGTTCTCGACCCGCGAGGGCCTCATCGCGACGCTGGCGATCGCCGCCATCGTGGTCCACCTCGTCCTTCGCTACGGCGCCGGTGTCACCGGGATGCTGCTCGGCGCCGCGGCATACGATCTTCCGCTCATTGTCGCGCTCGCACTGGGCGGCATTCCGCTCGTGGTCAGCCTGGTGCGCGGGATCTTCCGCCTCGAATTCAGCGCGGACCTGCTCGCCGGCATTTCCATCGTCACGGCCATCCTGCTCGAAGAGTACCTGGCCGGAACCCTGGTGGTCCTGATGCTCTCCGGCGGGCAGGCGCTGGAGTCCTACGCCGTGCGCAGCGCGTCGTCGGTGCTGCAGGCGCTGGCCCGGCGCATGCCATCGACGGCCCACCGCAAGAGGAGTGGTGCGCTGGTCGACATCGCGCTCGACGACGTGGCCGTCGGTGACGAACTCGTCGTCTTCCCACATGAAGTCTGCCCCGTGGACGGAACCGTCATCGACGGACATGGTGCGATGGACGAGTCGTATCTGACGGGGGAGCCCTACGTGATGTCGAAGGCGCCGGGTGCCGCCGTGCTTTCGGGAGCGGTGAACGGAGAAACGGCAATCACGATCCGCGCCGAGAAGCAGGCGATCGATTCGCGTTACGCGAAGATCATGCAGGTCATGCGCGAATCCGAACAGCGGCGCCCCCGGTTGCGCCGCCTCGGCGACCAGCTCGGCGCCATCTACACGCCGGTCGCGGTCGGGCTCGCCCTCGTCGCGTGGCTGGTGAGCGGGGAAGCGGTTCGTTTTCTGAGCGTGCTCGTGGTGGCGACGCCATGCCCGCTCCTGATCGCGATCCCGGTCGCAATCATCGGTTCGGTCTCGCTGGCGGCGAGGCGGGGGATCATCGTCAAGGATCCGGCCATCCTGGAGCGGATCGGCCGTTGCCGCACGGCGATGTTCGACAAGACGGGAACGCTGACCTACGGAGAGCCCCGGCTCACCGACGTGATCAGCGCGCCCGGATTCGAGCGCGACGACGTTCTCGCGCTGGTGGCGAGCGTCGAACGCTACTCACGCCACCCGCTCGCAGCGGCGGTTCTTCGCCGCGCGCGCGAGACGGGGCTCGCCCTGTCCGAAGCCCTGCGCGTGAGCGAGCGCCCGGGAGAGGGGCTCCGCGGAGAGGTGTCCGGTCATGCCGTGGAGGTGACGAACCGGAAGAAGTTCGGTGCGCTGAATCCCGACGCCGCGAGGCTGCTTCCGGAACACACGGGCGGCATGGAGTGCGTGGTTCTCGTCGACGGGCGATATGCCGCCACCTTCCGGTTCCGCGACGAGCCGCGCGCGGACGGAGTTCCCTTCATCAGCCACCTCCAGCGGCGGCACCATTTCGAGCGCGTCATGCTGGTGTCCGGCGACCGGGAATCGGAGGTGCGTTACCTCGCCGAGAAGGTGGGGATCCAGGAGGTGCACGCGGATCAGAGCCCGGAGCAGAAGCTCGAGCTGGTTCGAAACGAGACGAAGCGCGCCAACACGGTGTTCGTCGGCGATGGAATCAACGACGCGCCCGCGCTCACCGCGGCCACGGTGGGAATCGCGTTCGGCCAGGGGGACATCGCGACCGAGGCCGCAGGCGCGGTCATCCTGGACAGTTCCCTCGAGCGTGTGGATGAACTGATGCACATCGGACGCCGCATGCGCACCATCGCGCTCCAGAGCGCGGTGGGTGGCATGGCGTTGAGCGTCGTCGCCATGCTGTTCGCCGCCGCGGGCTACCTTCCGCCCGTGGCGGGAGCGATCACGCAGGAGATCATCGACGTCTTCGCGGTGGTCAACGCGTTGCGTGTCGCCGTGGCGCCCGGGCCGCTGATCGATTACCAGCCGGCTTCCTGACCCCCCGGGGGGGAACAACACTCGCGCGTCCGCCGCGGAACCGCTAGAATGCCGGCGTGGAACTCCCGCTTCTCAAGGACATCTTCGTCATCTTCGGCCTCGCCGTGGGCGTGGCGCTGGTCTGCCATCGACTCAAGGTCCCTCCCGTCGTCGGTCTCATCATCACGGGTGTGATCGCGGGACCGCACGGGCTGCGTCTCACCTCGGAACCGGAGACGGTGGAGCAGCTGGCCGAGATCGGCATCATCTTCCTCCTGTTCACGATCGGGCTCGAGTTCTCCATCGATTCCATCCGACTCGTCAAACGTCTGTTCTTCGCGGCGGGACCGCTGCAGGTGTTCATCACCGCCGGGCTCGTGTTTCTGCTCGCCATCGCAGCCGGAACGGAGGTTCCGCTGGCCATCCTGATCGGATTGATCGCGTCGCTGAGCAGCACCGCGATCATACTGAAGCTCCTGCAGGACCGGTCCGAGCTGACGAGCGCGCACGGCAAGGGAACCATGGCGATCCTGATCTTCCAGGACATCGCGTTCGTGCCCATGATGCTCGTGATTCCGTTCCTGGCCGGGCAGGGGGGAGACAACATCTGGCGCGAGGTCGGGTGGCTCGTGGTCAAGGTCGCGGCGATCTGGCTCGTGGTGGCGTTCGCAGCGCCGAAGCTGGTCCCCAGAATCCTGACGCACATCGCCCGCACGCAGAGCAACGAGCTCTTCCTGCTTTCGATCGGCGTGATCTGCTTCGCCGTGGCGTGGCTCACATCGCTGGCCGGACTGTCGCTCGCCCTGGGCGCCCTCGTCGCCGGGCTGATCCTGTCGGACTCGGAGCACAGCCACCGCACGCTGGAGAATGTGCTTCCGTTCCGCGACGTGTTCTCGAGCTTCTTCTTCATCTCGATGGGGATGCTCCTCGACGCGGGATACGTGACGTCGCACGCGCCCGAAGTTCTGCTGGCGACGCTGCTCGTGATCGTCCTCAAGGCGGTGGTGAGCACGGGCGTCATCCAGGGGGTGGGACTCCCGTACCGGGTTTCCGTGCTCACGGGGCTCGGGCTGGCGCAGACGGGCGAGTTCTCCCTGCTGCTGCTGGGCGCGGGACTCGGGGTCGGGCTCGTCACCGGCGACGGTTACCAGTTCATCCTGGCCGTCTGCCTGTTCTCGATGGTGGCCGCGCCCTTCATCGTGAGCGCGGGGCACTGGATCGCGGACCTCACGGTACGCACACCGATGCCCGTCCGGATGCGCGAGGGCCGGTATTTCATCACGGGGGATCCGGACGAACGGATGCGCGACCACATCGTGATCGTGGGATACGGGGTGATCGGCGCCATGGTGGGGCACTCCGCCAAGCTGTGCAACATCCCGTACGAGGCCATCGAACTCAACTACGACATGGTCCGGCAGCAGCGAACGCGCGGTGTCCCCATCTTCTACGGCGACGCCAAGCAGGAGGCATCGCTCCTCAAGGCCAACATCCGCACCGCCCGGGTGGTCGTGGTGGCGATTCCCGACGCCATCGGCACACAGCGGGTCGTTTCCGCGGCACGGCGCCTGAATCCAGAGGTCGAAATCGTGACGCGCACCCGCTACGTGCGCGACATGGCGCGTCTCTACAACCTGGGGGCGAACGACATCGTGTCCGAGGAGGTCGAAGCGTCGGTCAAGATTTTCTCGATCGTGCTCGAGAAATACGGTGTTGCGCCGGAAGTGATCGAGGGATTCGGGGGCGTCGTGCACCGTCACCACGACGTGAAATCGGTTCCCCGCGAGACGGGCGAGTGATCCGGG
>CAZPUV010000005.1:10680-19437 GCA_964589805.1 uncultured bacterium
GCCGCGCGGGCGGCCGTATCCGGCTCTCCCTGGGCAGCCTGGGTGTCGCTCCGGCGCGCGCGGGTGCGCACCGTACGAAAACCGCGACGCGACGTGGATCTCGTCGGTGAGGTTGTAAACCGACGTGAACACGCGCACTCTCCGGAACACTTCGTATTCGGTGACTACGTCGGCGAGGACGTGGCCGGCGGCACTCGTCGAGGCCGGGAACGGACCCGACCCCGGCACCGTGCGCGTGCGGCTGGCGTAATTGACGAACATGCCCGCGAACGACCGCTTCGTCGACAATCCCAGCCACGCGCTCGCCGAGTGCTCGGGGACATAGGGGATATCGTCGACGGTTCCGATTCCATTATCCACCTCGACGGTCCGGGGCGCATACTCGGCGCGCGTGAATGTGTACGCAGCGCCGACTTCGATTCCGTAGAGCGGGTTGTGGATAGACCAGCCCGTCGAAGCCTCCAGTCCCCATGCGCTTGCGAAATCAGAGGGGAACACCATGTGCTCGGTGCGGAAGCCGATCAGCGCCCCATCGACGTTGGCGTGCCGCGCACGCGCTCCCGCCTCGTAATGGATGCTCCGTTCGACGCGCGAAGTGCCCGCTCCGCGCGGGGCAATCCCCGCGTGGATCCCGGCGAGAACGGTGACCCCGGGCGTGACCCGAAACGCGCCGCCGGCGCCGGGGAGCACGCTCGTGGAGGACTCCTCGCTTCGGCTGGCGGTGCCGGACCTGCCCGCATCGCCCGGCCCGTAGGTCGACTGTGTGGCCGCAACGTGTTCCACGCGGACGCCGGGCACGAACGCCCACGTTTCTCCGGCGAACCGGTCGCGGACGAACACGGCCACGGACCGCGCCTCGTTGACCTGGTTGTCCAAACCGCCCTGGCCTCCGTCCCGGCCCGTCGATGTGAGCCGCATCATGCCGTTGCTCTCCATCCGATACCCGTCGTTCCGGTGCAGGCGGTCTTCCTCGTCCTCGTGGTAACGCACGCCCACTTCGATCTGCTGGAGGCTTCCAAAGTCGCTGATCCCGAAGCCTGCGATGGACTGTATCCCCTGTGCAAAGTAGCCGCGGTGGTTCGACTTGACGATGAGCGCGTCCGCGGCGCTGGCCGAGTCGCCCGCGAGGATCGCGTATTCTTCCGCAAAGAATGACGGCGCCCTGAGCACTTCCGCGGGCGAGACGCCGTTCACGCGGTCGAGCAGGTACCAGTCGAGGTCCAGGTCATTCCGGTAGACGGTGGTGGTGACGTCGACCGCATCGGTCAACGCGACGAAGTGCCGGATCATCAACTGCGTACCGTCGTGCCGCATGAGGTCCTTCTGCGACGCGGCGTAGCGCCGCAACGGTGTGACTGCGAAATCCGCGTTGGTCAGGCCGAGGTAGGAGTCGTGTGCGGTCGTCTCGAAACGACCGAACTTGAACAGGGTTTCCTGGTATCGTTTCACGCCGGGCGCGGATCGGAAGCGCAGCTTGACCAGATAGTCGTCGTGATCGAACCCCGTGTTCCCGCCGCCGTCCAGAACCTTGAACCCATCCGTTTGCGTGTGGTGGGTTGCGAACAGCCACGAGGCGCTCTTCCGCGAGTCGCCGTAGCCGAAGCCGAGCGAGCGGGCATTGTCGCTCCCGAGCGACAGATGCGTGCTCACCGCGAGGTCCTCGGGCGGCGCAATGGAGAGCAGATTCACCACGCCGCCCGATGTCTGCGGCCCGTGCCGAAGGGTCCCCGGCCCCTTCAGCGTTTCGATGGACCCGGTTCGGCCGAGCCCGGCGAAGGCCGGCAGGCCCGGGGCGGCGTACGGCGCCGGGGACGCGGGCACCCCGTCCTCGAGAAATGCGATGCCCGCGCTGCGATACGGGGCGACGCCGCGCATGCCGATGTTGGGACGCAGGCCGTAGCCGTCCTCGCCGACGACGTACACGCCCGGTATCCGGAGCAGGAGGCGGTGGATGTCGATGAACCCCTGATCCTGTCCCGCGAGGATGTCCGGGCCGAGGAAATGCGCCGACCCCGGGATCGCGCGCGCGTGTCCCGGGCTGCCGACAGCCGAGGTCCGCTCGATCAGGCGCTGCACCGGCGAAACGCGGGCGGGTGCCGTGCGAAGGCTGTCTTCGGGGATGGTGGCCGCCAGCGTCGAGGCGTGCGTGATCAGAAAGAGGCAGGAGAAGAACGCGATGCCCGCGTGGGTGGACATGATTGTCACGGCGCGTGTCGCCTCCCCAACCAGAATCCAGGGCACGAACCCGCGAGCCGTCGATGTGTCAGACGACTTCTTCAGCGTACGCGGACGGGCATGGGTTGTTTCAGGGTGAGCACCGGACACGGCGACCGCCGCACCAGCGCCTCGGCCGTACTCCCCATGAGCACGTGCGAGAGCCCGCTGCGCCCGTGCGTACAGGACACGATGAGGTCGGCGTTCGTTTCGCGCGCGTAGTCGACGATGGCGTCCACCGGATTGCCGAAGAGCACCTTCGCCTCCGCGCTCACACCATTCGGAACCTTGTCGGCGATGAGCATCTCCAGGGTTCGCCTTATCTCGATCGCCCGTTCGTCGTCCGTGGCGGCGATCATCGGTGAGACCCAGGCAACGTCGGCAACCTGCATCGCCGGCTCGTTGACCGAAACCACCTTGAGTTCCGCTTCGAAGCGTTCCGCAAGGCCGACCGCGTAGGGCAGGGCCCGTAATGAGTAGTCAGACAGATCCGTTGTCACGATGATGACGTTGAAGTTCAGCATGGTGGCGCCTCCTTACATGGGGTCCGTGCAATCAGGACCCGCGAGAGCGCGCGAGATCGCCGGGTCACCCGCGGAGGAACCGCGCGCGAGGACGAAAGTGCGGTCGGCCTGCATCCTGCCCGCACCCTACGGCTGGGGGGCAAATCGTTTGCGGCGAAGCGCCTCGGCTGCGTCCCGGAGTGTCATGGCAGAGATGGTTGTCACGTAGTTCTCTCGGAACAGCTTCCAGACGTCGTGCAGGGCGCAGCTGGCGGTGTCGGAGCAGACATCCAGGCCGAGTACGCAGGAATGGTCGAGTTCCACGCGTCCATCAACTGCCTCGATCACTTCGACAACGCGCGTCTCCCCTCCGGAGCGCGCCAGCTGGTAGCCGCCCCCCGGCCCCTTCGTGGAGCGTACGAGACCCTTGTTGCGAAGTCCGTGCAGAATCTTTGCGAGTGACTGCCTGGGAACTCCGGCTGCGTCCGCAATTTCGCGGACGAGCACCGGTCCGGGCGCGTCCTTCTCAGCCAGGTAGATGAGCGCACGGAGCGCATGCTGACAGGTGGGCGAGTGTATCATCAGCGAGCCTGCCCTAATAGTTGGTGTGCGAACCCACTTCCACTATAGGGGCGGCCGGCGCCATCGTCAACGAGAAACGGAGTAAGATATCGCAAGATCGCCGGGGGGGTGTGCTCTGTAACAGACTGTGGACAATCGGCTTAGACCTGGAACCCCCGGCGGATTCCGGGTTGCGGCCGCCGGCGCGCTCCAGTATGCTAGCGCCGCGGCCGATCAAACCACCATGCCCATTGCCACCCCGTTTCATCCCCGAACACTCGCGAGTTGCACCAGCCTCCTCTACAAGGACTGGGCGGGATACTACGCGGTCCGGTCCTACGACACGGCGCACGACCGGGAGTACTTCGCGTTCCGGCACGCGTGTGGATTGATCGATGTCACTCCGCTCTACAAGTACGACGTCCGCGGCAAAGACGCCGCGCGCCATCTGGCGCGTGTCATGGTGCGCGACATTCGCAAGCTCAAGCTGAAGCAGGTCATGTACGTCTGCTGGTGCGACGACGACGGGAAGATGATCGACGACGGCACTGTGTCCCGTCTCGATGAAGACCACTATCGCTTGACGTCGTCGGAGCCGGCGTGGCATTGGCTGGCGCGAACGTCGCGTGGTCTCGAAGTGACGATTGGTGATGTGAGCGATCAGATAGCCGCGCTCTCCGTGCAGGGACCCACCTCCCGCGACGCCGTGGATGCCGCGTGCGACGGCGCCATCAGCGCGCTCAAGTTCTTCCGGTTGGAACGGGCGCGCATCGATGGCGCGGATGTGATCATCTCGCGCACCGGGTACACCGGCGACCTTGGTTACGAAATCTGGATGAAGAACGACGACGCGCTCCGCGTATATGACGCCATCATGGCGGCCGGACGCGCGTACGGCATGGAACCCGCGGGGCTCGACGCGATGGATGTGACGAGGGTCGAGGCCGGTTTCATCCTGAATGGAGTCGACTACTACTCGTCGTTGCGCTGCCTGATACCGTCGCGTAAGTCGACGCCCTACGAACTCGGGCTCGGCTGGATGGTGAACCTGAAGCACGAGCCCTTCATCGGTCGCGAGGCGCTCGTCCGCGAGAACCAGACGGGTCCGTCGCGTGCCCTGGTGGGGCTGGAAGTGGACTGGAACGAAACCGAGAGGCTCTTTCGTGTGCACGGGCTTCCGCCCGAAGTGCACACGGGCGCCTGGCGGGATTCGCGCCCGGTGTACGACACGCGCGGCGTGTTCATCGGACAGGCGACGAGCGGCGCGTGGTCGCCCCTCCTCAAGAAGAACCTCGCGCTCGCCACCGTGAAGGCGGAACACGCGAGACCCGGCACGGTGGTGCGTTTCGAGATGACGATCGAATACGAACGGCGGGCGGTCAAGGCCACCGTGGTGAAGACGCCGTTCTTCGACCCGGAGCGGAAACGGACCTGAGATGGGCAGGCGCTACGACGCGATCGTCATCGGTGCGGGCCACAACGGCCTGGTGGCGGCCGCATATCTCGCGAAGGCCGGTCGACGCGTCCTCGTGCTGGAGGCGCGGCACGTCGTCGGCGGCGCGGCGGTGACCGAAGAGCTGTACCCGGGCTTCAAGTTCTCGACGTGCTCGTATGTGGTCAGCCTGTTCCGTCCCCACATCATCCGCGAACTGAACCTCACGAATCACGGGATGCAGCTCATCCCGCTCGAGTGCTCGTTCACGCCGCACCTCGAGGGGCCGGGGCTCGTCCGCTGGCCCGACGCCAACCGCACGCGCCGGGAGATTTCGCGATTCAGCAGGAACGACGCGGAGATCTATCCCGAGTTCTCACGGGCCATGACCCGGATGGGTTTCTTCGTCAAGAAGATCATCGACTCGCCTCCGCCGGAAGTCGGCTCGCTGAACCCGTACGAGGTGGCCAGACTCGCCGGTCTGGCGGCCAGCCTGCGCGATCTGGGCCCCGACATGGTCGAGCTCAATGCCCAGTTGCTCACGATGAGTGCGGTCGACTTCCTCCAGATGTGGTTCGAGTCCGACACGCTGCTCGCCCCCATGTCATGCAGCGGGATCATCGGGACGTTCCTCGGTGTTCGCTCTCCGGGGACCGCGTACGTGTTGCTGCACCACTACATGGGCGAGATCGACGGCGCGTTTCGCTCCTGGGGTTTCTCGAAAGGCGGCACCGGCGGGTTGAGTGTCGCCATCGCCAACGCCGCGCAGTCGCTGGGTGCCGAAATCAAGCTCAGTGCGCCGGTCGAGCGTGTGGTGGTCAGGAACGGGCGCGCGAAGGGTGTTGTGCTGCAGAACGGCGATGAATACGAGGCGGATGTTATCGCGTCCAGCGCGGATCCGCGGCAGACGTTCATGACCATGGTGGGCGAGCAGCATTTCGACGCCGGGTTCCTCTCCCAGGTGCGCCGCTTCAAGTACCGCGGCAGCTCGGGGAAGGTGAACCTCGCTCTCGACCGGCTCCCCGACTTCACCTGCCGGCCCGGCGACGGCGCGCACGTTCGCGGTGACATCGCCATCGCGCCTTCCCTCGACTATCTCGAGCGGGCCTACGACGAGGCCAAGTATGGCGAGTTCTCGAAACGCCCCTATCTCAACGTCGTGGTCCCCTCGCTCGTCGACCCCGGTGTGGCGCCGCCCGGCAAGCACGTGATGTCGATCTTCGTTCAGTACGCCCCCTACAATCTCAAGGGGGGGGCGGAGACATGGACCTCGCGGCGCGAGGAGTTCGGCGACGCGGTGGTCGACACGCTCGCGGAGTACTGCCCGGGTCTCAAGGAGTCCATCCTGTACCGGCAGGTACTGACACCGTGGGATCTCGAGCACGAGATCGGCCTCACGGAAGGGAACATCTTCCAGGGCGAACTTTCCCTGGAGCAACTCCTCTTCCTGCGCCCCGCGGCGGGCTGGGCTCGCTACCGCACGCCGGTCCGGAATCTCTGGCTGTGCGGATCGGGCGCGCATCCCGGCGGCGGCATCATGGGCTCGCCCGGAGAGCTGTGCGCGAAGGCGCTGCTTGATTCGAGGGAGGTCTAGCGTGGCGCGTTACGACGTGATCGTCATCGGCGCGGGGCACAACGGGCTCGCCGCGGCGTGCATCCTCGCGAAGGCGGGGAGGAAGGTCGTGGTGGTGGAGCGCCGCGACGTCACGGGCGGTCTGTGCGCGTCCGCGGAATTCCACCCCGGGTACCGGACGCCGGGGATCCTTCACGACACCGCGCAGCTGAGGCTGGACGTCGCCGAGACACTCCGTCTCGATCAGCACGGCCTCGACCTCGCCCCGCCGTCTCCGGTTCTGTTCGCCGGTTCCGGCGGATCCGGCGTGGTCATCCACCCGTCCACCGACACAACCGCCGCCGAAATCGCCCGGCTTTCGGGCCGTGACGCGGAGCGCTGGCGGGAGTACCGCGCGTTCATCGACGGGGCGCGCCGTGTCATCGAGCCGCTCCTGAACGACATACCGCCGGACATCGCTGCGATCGGCTCCCTCCAGAGCGGGTCGCTGGGGACGCTGCTCAAGAGCGCCATGGCGTTCCAGAGGATGGGCCGCCGTGAAATGGCGGAGCTACTCCGGGTGCCGCCCATGTGCGTGGCCGACTGGATGAACGAGTGGTTCGAGACCGACCTGCTCAAGGCGGGTCTCGCGCACGGCGCCGTCCTGGGGTTGTGGGCGGGACCGTGGTCGCCGGGGACGGCGGCGAACCTTCTGTTCGCAGAGTGCACCGCGTCGCGTTCGGTGCGGGGTGGCGCGGGGGCGCTGGCGTCCGCTCTCGAGCGCGCGGCCCGGCACCACGGCGTGGAGATCCGGACCGGTGCGGCGGTGGCGTCCATCGTGGTCGCGGAAGGCGCCGCCACCGGCGTGGTGCTCGCATCGGGCGAGCGGGTGGATGCGGGCGTGGTGGCGGCCTCGTGCGACCCGCGGACCGCGCTCCTGGATCTCGTCCCCGCCATGAGCCTGCCGGTGCGGTTCGAGCACCGGGTCGGCGTCATCCGCTGCCGTGGCACGAGTGCCAAGGTTCACCTGGCGTTCGGGCGCCGGCTGGAATTCGCGGGGCGGCCCGGCGAGCGCATCGAACGCGCCCGGACGGCGACCACGCTCGACGACCTCGAGCGGGCGTTCGACCCGGTCAAGTACGGCCGCGCCGCGGAGCACCCCGTGCTCGACATTCACGTTCCGTCGGTTTCCAGCGCCGCCATGGCGCCGGACGGCTGCGACACGGTCTCGATGCTCGTCCACTTCGCGCCCCACGCGCTCGCCGGTGGCTGGACCGCGGACGCCCGCGAGCGCCTCGGCGACGCCGCGGTGGAGGCGCTGGAGCGGATCGCCCCCGGGGCGCGCGAGGCGATCGTCGCCCGCGAGGTGCTGACGCCAGCCGACATCGCGGACCGCTACGGCGTCACGGGCGGACACATCCATCACGTCGAGCACGCGCTCGACCAGCTCGCCATCCGGCCCACGCTGGAGACGATGCGCTACGCCACACCGGTCAGAAATCTCTTCCTCTGCGGCTCGGGTTCCCACCCGGGCGGCGGTGTCACCTGCGCGCCGGGCGCTCTCGGCGCGGCGGCGATTCTCTCCAGCCGCTGAACGTCGGATCCGCGCCGGACGGGCGCTGCGCCCCGCGGAGCGTGCGCGCTGTTCGCTCCGTGACGGAGTGGCCGAGGCAGGTCTCGCCCGGACTCGCTCGAATCATCCCCAGGTTTCTGCGTGCCGGCGAGATTTTCGATTGCGCCCGCCGTTCTCGGGCTGTATACGCTATGCAAAATCGATCCCGACCGACGGACGGCGCGCCACCGGGCGCGCCGAAAGCGTATCGGAGTCTCCTCACGTTCGAACTCGCGCCGCGGTGGTTGCCTCCGCGGACGCAGGAAAGAGCCAACGATGGCCAGTCGAAGCATCACGATTCAGCCCACGGGCTTCATTTCGCCGAAGCTCGAGGGGAAACTCATCGCCGGCAAGGGCGGGCGAGGTGTTTTCGCGCGCGAGAAGGTGCGTGCGGGCGAGGTGCTGGTCGTATGGGGCGGTGAGGTCGTCGACGGCGGGGTGCTGCGGGCGATGTCGGAAGAGAAGTTCCGCCTCGCGCTTCAGATCGAGGAGGACCTCTACCTGCTCACCACCAACGAAGGGCCGGCGGACTGGGTCAACCACTCGTGCTCTCCGAATGCGGGCCTGTGTGGTCAGGTGGTTCTGGTCGCGATGCGGGACATCCGCGCGGGCGACGAGGTCACTTTCGACTACGCGACCAGCGACGGCTCTCCCTACGACGAGTTCGACTGCGGGTGTGGCGCCCGGGGGTGCCGCGGGCGCGTCACGGGCGATGACTGGCGCCTGGAGGCGCTCCAGACCAGGTACGCGGGACACTTCTCGCCGTACCTGCAGCGAAGGATAGACACGGCGGCACGCGCCGTGGTGCGCAAGACAGCAGCGCGCAAGGCCCTGGCGGCCGCCGATCGCCGGCTCACGCCGATCTCGCGCCGCAGCTAGAGAT
>CAZPUV010000005.1:19447-26330 GCA_964589805.1 uncultured bacterium
CCCGCCCGCGCCTCCTGTGGTAGAATCCTCCCGCCGCAATCGCGCCGGAAAGGTCCGGACGCCTTTCCGAGCATCCCCGTTCAGACAATCAGGAGGAACGATGGCGCAGACTCTTCAGACCGCCACGCCACGCGCGGTCGACCGTATCCTGGAGCACTACCGCTCCGACAATCCCGGCGTGCGGGCGAATCTCCACCGTTTGATGATGACCGGCCGTCTGGCCGGAACCGGCAAGCTCGTCATTCTGCCCGTCGATCAGGGCTTCGAGCACGGACCCGCCCGGAGTTTCGCGGTCAATCCCGCCGGGTACGATCCTGACTATCACGTCCAGCTCGCGATCGAAGCGGGGTGCAACGCATACGCGGCGCCGTACGGCTTCATCCAGAGCGTAGCGCACGAGTACGCCGGGAAAATCCCTCTCATTCTCAAGGTCAACAACCACGACGTGCTCTGCGACGAGAACGATCCGTCGCCGGCACAGACGTCGACCGTGAAGGACGCGCTGCGTCTCGGTTGCGCGGCCATCGGCTTCACCATCTATCCGGGATCTTCGCAGTGGAAGGTGATGTACGAGAACCTGCGCGTGCTCGCGGAAGAGGCGCGCGACAACGGGCTTGCGGTGGTCGTGTGGTCGTATCCGCGCGGCTCCGGTTTGAGCAAGGAAGGCGAGACCGCGATCGACGTGGTGGCTTACGCTGCCCAGATCGCCGCCCAGATGGGAGCCCACGTCATCAAGGTGAAGCTTCCGACCGACCACCTCGAACAGGACGCGGCAAAGAAAGTCTACCAGTCCGAGCGTGTTCCCATCGCCACAACGGCGGACCGCGTGAAGCACATCATGCAGAGCACGTTCGCGGGAAAGCGCATCGTGGTCTTTTCGGGCGGCGGCAAGAAGGGCGAAGACGCGATCTTCGACGAGGCGCGTGCCATCCGCGACGGCGGCGGCAACGGCTCGATCATCGGCCGGAACTCCTTCCAGCGTCCGAAGGCGGAGGCGATCAAGTTCCTGCACAAGGTGATGGACATCTACGCGGGGAAGATCGACTGACAGAGCGAAATCTGCCCGGGCGGAACAACGGGGGCCGGTCGACCGACCGGCCCCTCGTGCTTTTCGGTTGGACGGCGATGCGGCGGCGACCGCCGGGAAATTTCCCTTTCGCCGCCCTGCGGCGCATGGAAGAATGGATTCCTCCACGGAGACGACCATGACCATTGCCGAGAGCTACCGTCGTAATTTCCTGGCGCTCCTGCTCGTTGTCGCCAGCGTCGCCTTCTTCATGATGATTCGGCGGTTCCTCGTGCCGCTGCTGCTCGCGGCGATCTTCGCCGCGCTGCTTCATCCGCTCTACCGAGGGCTTCTGGCAGCATTCCGGGGCCGGAGGAACCTGGCGTCGATCACAACGCTCCTGATCGCACTGCTGCTGATCGTCATCCCCATGGTGCTGTTCGCGGGCATTCTCGTTTCGGAGGCCATCACGGTGAGCAGCGCGGCCGTTCCGTGGATCCAGAAGCAGATTCACAACCCGGACGAGTTCCTCACCAGACTGCAGGCGTTGCCCCTCGCGGACCGGCTGGGGCCGTACCAGGACCAGATCCTGCAGCGGGCCGCGGAGATCGTACGAACCGTCGGCAACTTCATGGTGAACTGGTTGTCCGACGCGACGCGCGGGACACTCGCGTTCATCCTGAACACCGTCATCCTGCTCTATTCGATGTTCTTCTTCCTTACCGACGGTGGCCGCTATCTGAACGGCATCATGAGTGCCCTGCCGCTGTCGCCGGCGGAACGGGAGCGGATCGCGGGGCGGTTCGTTTCCGTCACCCGCGCCGCGCTCTCGAGCACGGTCGCGATCGGCGTCATCCAGGGACTCCTGGGAGGCATCGCGTTCGCCCTGGCCGGGGTGAAGGGGGCGGTGTTCTGGGGCACGGTGATGGCCGTGTTCTCGATGATCCCCGGGATCGGCCCCGCCCTCGTATGGGTACCGACGTGCGTCTACCTCATCGCCGTGGGGCGTGTCGGGGCCGGAATCAGCGTGGGCGTCTTCTGCGCTCTGGTCGTGGGATCGGTGGACAACTTTCTGCGGCCGAGGCTCGTAGGCAAGGGAACCCAGATGCCGGACGTACTCGTCATGCTGGCGACACTGGGCGGGCTGATGATGTTCGGCGCGGTGGGGTTCATCCTCGGCCCGGTTGTGGCGGCGCTTTTTGTCACCACATGGGATATATTCAATACCTTCGTGCGGGAATCAAAGAGTACGGCGGACGGCGCGTGAAGCCTGTCCGCAACGAAAGGAATCGCACATGAATTTCATCAAGACCGTCCTCGCGGTGCTCGTGGCCCAGTTTCTCCTGGCCGCTACGTTCATCTTCGGACTCGTGGTGATGACGGCCCTGTTCACCGCCGACGAGACCACCAGGGTGGCCGACGGATCGTGGCTGGTTGTGGACGTGTACGGCGAGATCCCCACCTACGATCCACCGGAGTCGATCGCTTCCGCCATCATGGACGGAGACACCGAAACACTCGACCGGATTCTCACCAACCTCGAGAAGGCGGCGGCCGACAAACGGATCGCCGGCGTCATCATGAAGGTGTCGAGCGTCAACTCGCTGGGGGCGGCATCGACGGGCGAAATCCGTGAAGCCATCCGTCGGGTGCGCGACGCGGGCAAGCCGGTCATCGCCTTCTCCGACGCACTCGACCGCAACTCGCTCTATCTTGCATCGGCGTGCGATTCGATCTTCATGCCCGACGTGGCCGACCTCGTCTTCACGGGCTACGGAATGGTGGACATGTTCGCGAAGGGGACGCTGGACAAGCTCGACATCCACGAAAACCTCCACCAGATCCGCGACTACAAGACCGCGGGCGAGTTGCTCACGCGCGACTCCATGTCGCCCGAGGCGAAGGAAATGGCGGAGTGGCTGATCGACGAGTTCTGGAACGTCCAGCTGGGCGCGATCGCGCGAGATCGTTCGGTTCCGATGGATTCCATGACCGCACTCATGGAACAGGCACTCTTCCAGGCGGAGGAAGCCGAGGCCGCGGGACTCATCGACGGCGTACGGTACTGGGACGAACTCGAGGCGGGCCTCGGGGATGGTGATGATCTCGCGACGATTTCCTCCCGCGCCTACGGCGACGTATCCCGCGCGGAAGCGGGGCTGAAGGGGAAGAAGCGCATCGCCGTGGTTCACGCCTTCGGCATGATCGGCGGACGAAAGAGCCGCATCGATCCGACGCTCGGCGCGCTGATCGGACACGAGACCGTGGTGCGGGACCTGCGCGAGGCGGCGGAAGACAGCCGCGTCGACGCGGTCATCTTCCGCGTCGACAGCCGGGGCGGCGACGCGCTCACCAGCGAACTCATCTCACGCGAGGTTGGGAAGGTGGCGGAGAAGAAGCCGATCATCGTGTCGATGGGCGACGTGGCCGCTTCGGGTGGATACGCCGTCTCGTACCGGGCCACGAAGATCATCGCCGATTCGCTCACGATCACCGGTTCCATCGGGTCGATCTACGGGAAGATGAACGTGGCCGGTCTGTGGAACAAGCTGGGCCTCACGTTCGACTGGGTCACGCGCGGTCCGAACGCGCTCCTCTGGTCCGGTGTCACCGATTTCGACGAACACCAGTGGAAACGGGTCGAGGACCACCACGACGCGTCATTCGAACGCTGGCTGGAGGCCATCAGCGAGGCGCGCGGCATTCACGTCGACGAGCTGCTGCCGCTCACGGAGGGACGTGTGTGGACGGGCCGGCAAGCGAAGGCCAACCGCCTCATCGACGATGTCGGCGGTTACGCGCGCGCGATCGAGGTGGCCAGGGAAGCGGCCGACATTCCGGTGGGCGAGGAAGTGACGTTCGTGCACTACCCGAAGCGTCGCGGACTGTACGCGCTCCTGACCAGCGGCGACGCGCCCCTGACGATGCTGCGATGGACGGTGCACCGCTGGCTCAGGGAGGACGTCGCGGAGACCGCGCGCCTGCTCACGAGCGGCCGGCTGCGGATGTGGACGGCGACGGCGGAGTAGCAGGCGGCGGGCGAGACGAATCAACCCGGCTCGAAGCGCCGGGTTGGCGCCCGGAAACGGGCGAGGAAATGGACGCGGATGCCATGGAACACGTCGTTGCCACCCGATACTGGCACGTCCTGGAGGACGGGCGCGTCCAGTGCGACCTCTGCCCGCGCTTCTGCAAGCTCCGCGAAGGGCAGCGCGGCATGTGCTTCGTCCGCTCGCGGGAGAACGACGCGATCGTCCTCACCACCTACGGGCGCTCCAGCGGGTTCTGCATCGATCCCATCGAGAAGAAGCCGCTCAATCACTTCCTGCCCGGGACCGCCGTGCTCTCGTTCGGTACCGCCGGCTGCAACCTCGCCTGTTCCTTCTGCCAGAACTGGGACATCTCCAAGTCACGCGAAGTAGAGACGCTGTCGCAGGAGGCCTCCCCGGAGGCCATCGCCCGCGCGGCGAAAGAGACCGGGTGCCGGAGTGTGGCGTTCACGTACAACGACCCCGTGGTGTTCATGGAGTACGCGATCGATGTCGCAGTCGCCTGTCACGAGCGCGGCATCAAGACCGTGGCCGTGACCGCGGGTGAGATCTGTCCGGAGCCGCGGCGCGAGTTCTACCGTCACATGGACGCCGCCAACGTGGATCTCAAGGGGTTCACCGAGGACTTCTACTGGAAGATCTGCAAGGGGAGCCTTGCGAGCGTGCTGGAGACCCTCGTCTATCTCAGGCACGAGACGAGGGTATGGTTCGAGATCACGACACTGCTGATCCCCGGGCACAACGACTCGGACGAGGAGATCCGGAAGCAGTGCGCCTGGATCCGCGAGAACCTCGGGCTCGAAGTGCCGCTCCACTTCACCGCATTCCATCCGGACTACCGGATGACGGACGTGCCGCCCACGCCGCCGGAGACCCTGGCACGCGCGCGGAACACCGCGCTCGAGCAGGGACTGCGGTACGTGTACGTGGGCAACGTGCACGACGAGTCCGGCAGCAGCACGTACTGCCACGCGTGCGGCGAGAAACTCGTCGGCCGTGACTGGTACCAGCTGACGGCATGGAGACTCGACGGCCGCGGGCGTTGCGGCAAGTGCGGCGTGCCGGTGCCCGGCGTCTTCGAGCGGAAACACGGCACCTGGGGTCCGCGGCGCCAGCCGGTGGACATGACGGCGTTTGCAGCAGAATGAACCTCCCCGACAACACCGGCAGCTGGAATCACAGCCACTCGTTCGGCCAGGAGCGCAGGCGTCCCGGCGAAGGACGGACGATCATCGTCATCGCGCTCACCGCGACGATGATGGTGGTCGAGATCGCGGGCGGGATCGCCTTCGGGTCGATGGTGCTGCTCGCCGACGGGCTGCACATGGCCTCGCACGCGGTGGCGCTGAGCGTGAACCTGTTCGCCTATGTCTACGCGCGGCGCCACGCGCACGACCGGCGCTTCAGCTTCGGTACCGGCAAGGTCAATGCGCTCGGGGGCTTCACCGGCGCGGTGCTGCTGGCGGTCTTTTCGCTCTTGATGGCGGGAGAGAGCATCGAACGGCTCATCACGCCGGTGGCGATCACGTTCGATCAGGCGATTCTGGTGGCGGTACTGGGGCTCGCGGTGAACGGCGCCAGCGTCTTCATCCTCGGGGGACACACCTTGCGCAGGGAAGACGCGGACGAAGACGGCCATCACCACCACGACCACAACCTCAAGTCGGCGTATCTGCACGTGATGGCGGACGCACTCACCTCCGTGCTCGCCATCGTGGCACTGCTCGCGGCCAAGTACTTCGGCCTCCTGTGGATGGATCCGGCGATGGGGATCGTCGGGGCGATCCTGGTGGCGCGCTGGTCCTACGGGCTGTTGCGCACCACGGGTCGCATTCTCCTGGACCGCCAGGGGCCGGAGCACGTCTGCAGCGCGGTCGCGAAGAGCATCGAGTCGGACGGCGACACCCGGGTCGCCGACCTGCACCTGTGGTCGATCGGTCCGGGAATCTACTCGCTGGTGATGACGGTGGTGGCGGACGCGCCGGCGACGCCGGACGAGTACCGGGCGAGAATCCCCGGAGATCTCGGTCTCGAACACGTGTCGATCGAGGTGCAGGAGCGGTGAACCTCCCGGGCACTCCATGCAGGCCGGGCCGTGGTTTGATTTCCCAACCAAAAACGCCTACAATGCCCCTGCCCGTCGCGATGCGCCCCGGGCGCACGCGGGCCGCACCCGCCCGTCTCTGCGAGGCACACAAAGGAGGCATAACTCATAATGAAACCATCATTTAAGCTGCTGGGGTTCGACCACGTCACCTTCGCCGTGGGCAACGCCAAGCAGGCCACTCACTACTATCAGACTGTCTACGGCTCCGACCTCGTGGGGTACCGGGGGCTGGAACAGGGCGACCGGGAGACCGCGAGCTACGTGCTGCGCCAGAACCAGGTGACCTTCGTCCTCAATACGCCCTACAAAGCCAACTCCAAACTCAACAACCTGCTCACGAGGCACGGCGACGGTGTCACCGACATCGCGTTTGCGGTGGACGACGCGGTGAAGGCGTGGGAGCACACGACGAAACACGGCGCGAAGAGCGCCTTCGAGCCGCGCACGATGCAGGACGAGGGCGGCAAGGTGATCGTGTCCGGCATCCATACCTACGGCGACGTCACGCATACGTTCGTGCAGCGCGAGGGCTACAAGGGCGTGTTTCTCCCGGGCTACGCGGAAGCGAAGTCGCGCATCAAGGCCGAATCCACGGGGCTCCTCTTCATCGACCACATCGTCGGCAACCAGCCCGAGAGCGAGATGGAGAACGTGGTGCGCTTCTACGAGAATATCTTCGGGTTCCAGCGCCTGTGGACGGTGGACGACAAGGACATCTCC